>JAKLQR010000334.1 GCA_022013235.1 Thermodesulfovibrionales bacterium
TGTTCAGTATCGATACGAAGCGTTTTTCCACCACCGCGATCCCGGAAACAAATTTCAGTTCGTCGTCAGAGAGGTGAGAAGGGGGCGGCAACAAGTCGGATTCTGCAATCCTGACAACCCCGGTGACCTTATCTACTGCCGCGCCGATACGGCCTTTCGGGCCTTTAACGATAAGTATCTTTCTCTTGTAACCATCTTCTGCCGTGCCCCCCCTGAGCGAGAGTTTCGCTTTCAGGTCAATGACAGGGATAACTTTGCCCCGCAGCGAGGTTATGCCAAGGACATAATCCGACAACCTCGGAACAGGGGTGATATGCTGGAACCTGATGATTTCATCAAGTTCGGAAACCCTGAATGCAAAATCTTCGCTGAGGAGCTTAAAGGTAAGGATTTCGATAACGTCCTCCGGCGCCTCGGCGTCAGCTTCCGATTTTTCAGGAGACTGCTGCTGCATATCTTTACTCACTGCTGATTGAACACCCTTTTTTACCTCGTCCCCTCTCCCGCCTGCTGCCGGTTTCTCCTGTGCCTTGCCCGGTTCAGGTTGTTGCGCCGGCGGAGTGGGGAGTACGTTCTTGTCTTCAGGTGATGTATCCGTGGTATTTTCTTCTTCGGGTTTCTGCCCAGCCTTCCGCGGGGGCTGGTCTTCAGGTTCCGGTTGCTGCATTTTTTTTCTAATTTTCGCGATATCCATTTAACCCAAGCTCCCGTGCTGCGTCGTTGATAATCGGTTCATCTATGATGCGCATTTCTCTGCCGAAACCATCGAGCAGCGCAGATGCTGCAATACTGTTAATGACCCGTGGGATTCCTCCGGAATAACGATAGAGTTTTTTGATGGCAACGTCGGTAAAGAGCGGGCTGTCAAGCCCGGAAATGCGAAGCCTGTGCTCGATATACTCCTTCATCTCATCAGCGGCAAGAGGGCCGAGATGATAGAACAGGCCGATCCTCTGCCGCAGCGGCAGATAGGTTTTATGATTCAACCGTTTTCTCAGGTCTGTCTGACCGACGAGAATCAGGCTAAGGAGATTTATATGATCGAGCTGAAAATTTGTCAAGAGTCGTATTTCCTCAAAAGTGCTTTTAGTGGGTATGAGCTGTGCTTCGTCAATGATGATAACCGGGGTAATGCCGGATTCATAGTCCTTATATACCCGCTCATAAATTGCATCGAGAAGGCTGTCTTTGAAATTATGAGGGATCTCTATATCGAAACGTTTTGCCACGGTTCTGAGAAATTGAAGCGGGGTGAGCTGAGGATTAATGATTACGATGACACGGTATTTTTCCCCCAATGAATCCATGAGCGCCCGAGTGAGTGTTGTCTTCCCGCTGCCTACCTCGCCGGTCAGAAGAACGAGTTCTCTTTCTTCCACTGCATACTGCATCCGGGCGAGCGCTTCTTCATGGTTTTTGCTCAGAAACAGGAAGTGCGGATCGGGTGTTTTGGAAAAAGGCTTTTGTTCCAGCCCGTAGAATGCTTCATACATAAGAAGCCCCCTCCTGGCGTGTTAAGGACTGTTCGATGATTGACTCGACGTCAAGGACAAGGATTACCTCATGCCTGCCGATTTCGGCTGCGCCTGCAAAGCCGCTGAGCCCTTTCAGATAGTTCCCGAGAGACTTGATCACAATCTCATGCTGTGCGATGATTTCGTCAACAACAATCCCCAGCTTCCTTCTTCCGAATCCTACGATTACCGCGAAGGTCTGATCATTTTTGTCGGTTTCCAGCAGGAATATTTTCCCGACATCAATAATCGGGAGCATCTCGCCCCGCAGGTAGTATACGTTTTTCCACTCTATTGTCTGGATATCTTTCAATTCTATCACGATGATTTCAGATATCGCGGAAAGAGGAATGGCAAACCGGTGCTTCCCCGCCCTTACCAAAAGGGCGTTGATGATAGCGAGGGTAATAGGCAGCGTAAGGGTGATGGTTGTCCCCTCGTTCTTTCTTGTGCGTATCTCGGTGAATCCGCCGAGCATGGAGAGTTTTTCCTTCACTACATCCATGCCAACTCCCCTGCCCGAGAGTTCGCTTACCACGTCCTTGGTGCTGAACCCTGGTGCGAAGACGAGGTCCAGCACCTCTCTGTCTTCGGTCTTTGCATCCGGATCTATGAGTCCTTTCTCGATCGCCTTTTTCCTGACTATTGCAATATCTATTCCCCGTCCGTCGTCTATGACCTCGATAACGACATGGTTCCCTTTCTGAGCGGCCTTGAGCACTATTGCCCCCTGTTCCCGTTTTCCTTTGCCCAGTCTTTCTTCGGCAGATTCTATCCCATGGTCAATGGAGTTTCTCACCAGGTGCATAAGGGGATCGATGATCTCTTCCGCAATTGATTTGTCGACTTCTGTATCTTCACCATACAGGGTAAGGTCTATTTCTTTCCCGGTTTCCCTCGAATAACGGCGGATGACCTGCGCAAGCCGTGAAAATATCTGACCGATCGGCACCATCCGGATGGCGAGCACTTCGTCCTGCAACTCACTAAGCCTTCTCTCGAACGAGACCGATATCTTGTGGATATCCCGGATAAGGGGCGAATGCGGATGCGATTCTTCTATCTCTGCCCCGATTCGCTTCACGGCGTCCTTTGCGAGGGTTAATTCACCGATGGTATTGAGTATCCTGTCCAGCTTGTCGATATCGACCCTGACGGTGGTTGTCGCACTCCTGACAGTATGGTCCTGTTTCGGCGCTATCTGCTGATCTGTATGCTTTGCGGGGACGAGAACTTCTAAATTCCCGCTGAAATGCTGCTTGAATGCCTCCGCATTTTGACTGCTGGCGAACATGAGATTAAACCCTATCGAGCCATCGGGAACTCCGGTGGATGTGGGGAGCGTCGATATAAGTTCTCCCTCTTCCTTAATCTTTTTTGTGAGCTCCTCCAGAGAAGTGTCGAACGTGGAGAGGTCAAAAATCGCATTGAACAGGTAAATGCCATTCCTGGTTTTTATGTTCGCTTTCAGCCGGTGTTCTTCATATTCAGAAAGGACCCTGAGAATTGAATCATCAATGAGACCCTGAATATCCAGTCCTTTCTCCCCGGCCTGCATGGACGCCCGGAAATTCTTGATTTCCTCAATATGCGCTGAGAGATCCACAGGGGCGTCTTCCTTCAGTCCGTTGATTGCGGAACTCAAGGTGTCGCTGCTTTTGAAAAGGAAATCCACCGCGTCTTCTGTTACGGGAACCTTCCCCAGGCGTATGTCGTCCAATAAGGACTCAAGGGCGTGGCTGATGTCCGTTATCCCCTGATTGCCGAAGAGCCCTGACAGACCTTTCAGGGTATGCATGGAACGGAAGAGTGCGTTGATGGTATCGGGGCTGACTGCAGTCAGGTAGGTATCCTGAATCTCGAGGACGCACTGCTGACACTCGAAAAGGAGGTCCTCAGCTTCAGCAATGAATTCCTTCTTAGAGGCCTTCATGGTGCAGTGCCTTTTTTACGACCTCCTGCAACTCCTGTGCCCTGAAAGGCTTGGTTATGTATGCCATAGCGCCGAGCGCTATCCCCCGTTTTCTGTCTTCCTCGCTCCTTTCCGTGCTCACGATAATGAGCGGGATATGGCTGTACCGGGGGTTGTTCTTCACAAAGCTGATGAGTTCGAGGCCGTTTATATCAGGCATATTGATATCGGTGACGATGAGATTGAACTCCTGTGTGGGAAGGAGCTTAAGAGCTTCGAAGCCTGAAGCGGCTTCCGTAGTGGTGAAGTCCCCCATCTCCTCTATTACAGCTCTGAGGAGAGCCCTGGTAGTTGCAGAATCTTCAACAATCAGAATTGATCCGGTAACCCCTTTATCCTCCATCACCATTTCAATTCTAACAGATTAGCAATAAAAAATCATTAGTTCTTTGACCGTTTCTCCATTTCCTGTATCCTTCTCTGGAGCAGCGATTTTTCAAGGGCCAGGCCGGCCTGATCTATGAATATCTCGAGTCCTTCGCTTTCTCCGAGACTCTCCCCTGTATTCAGGTTATCGCAGAAAAGGAGCGCAACGACTTTCGCTTCTGCAACGATAGGGAACAGTGCAACCTCATCCGGCCATTGCCTGCCGATGCTGCCCACAAAGGACCCGGTAACTTCGTCTTTTGCCATGGACCCTTTATAGGGACGCTTTTCAGAGAGGACGTTTTTCAGGAAAGGGCTCTTTTCAAAAGAGAGAATTATTCCCCGTATCTTCTCGTCAGGCTGCTCTATTTCGAGTCCGAACTGGCCAAGACCCACAATCTCAGTATCTCCAACCATGAAAAGGACGCCCCTTGAAAACATATCGCTTGCAAACCTCAGAATAAGCAGGGTGATTTCAGAGGACGTATTGGGGAAGCGCAGTTCCTGGGTTAATGCCCTCAGGGAGGAAATGTCCTTTCTTTCTTGAGGCGGCTGCATACCCCATTCTTCTTCCCATGGTTCCCCTTCATCCTGGATGCCGAAGATTTCCCCGGTTGAGACGGTAGCAACCTGAGAAGATTCGTCATGTACCCGTGCCCCTTCCATAAGGAGATATTCGGGGCTCATGCCTTTTGAGAGTTCCCAGCCAATATCAGAGAGGTCCGCTTTCCCCCTCGGATCGATATCGTCGGGTTCGAACTGAAAATCTCCATCCTGCCAAACGAGGAGTTGGTAGACAACCCGTTCAACTCTTTTCTTCGTTATCTTTTCGAGGGCTTCCTTGGAAACTGAACCGAGTTCATGGAGTATTTCAGGGACTGATTTCGAGGGCAGCTTTTTTTTTACCTCTGAGGCTAAATTGAGCATGGTGTCTTTGACAGCGCCTGCATGGAGGAGGTCTTCCCCGAGGGTCCTCTCGAGATCGCTGGTCTCAGCCCTCACCACAAGACCGTTTTTGAAGACGATCAGCGCATTGCCGCGGCTTCCCTGGAGAATGAGCGTGCCGGTTTTTTTCCCAATGCTCAGTATCTGAAAAATGTCTGAGAGGGCAAGGTCTTCAAGCCTCCCAACAAGACTCATCTTTTTTCACTCCCCTTCGGAAGAAAAGAATAATCGCCGGGTTCCCTGTTCCGGCTGCCGGCATCATACGCCCTCCCTTTCCCGAACAGGGAAAGCGGTTGAACGGCATCGCATGGCGCAACGAACTGCACGGTAAACAATAATCGAGTATATCAGGTAAAATTGCGATGTGTCAACGAACAGATTGGGCAGGTGATGCGGCATTAATAGGTGATCCGTTCGAGAAAAAGACCATTCCCGGGAGCGGTGGGACCGGCGCATTTCCTGTCGCGCGAGAGAAGAATTTTTTTCATGCGCCCGGTGGAAATCTTCTCTCTTCCGATTTCCACAAGCGTGCCGACGATATTCCTTACCATGTGGCGTAAAAAACCGTTTGCCTCAACGGTTATTTTGATAAAATTCCCTTTCACTCCTCCCGTCATAAAACTGATTTTTTTCGTGCTCCTGATCTCCAGGGAAAGGATTTCACGTATAGGATTTTTTATGCCGCTCCCCGTCCCCATAAACGATGAGAAATCATGGAGACCGGGGAGAGCTGCCCCCGCAGCCCTCATTGATTTCAGATCCAGGGGCTGCCGGACCAGCCAGGCATAGCGGAAGAGAAACGCCGAAGCACTGTTCTGATTGGCGACGATGTAGAAATATCTCTTCCTCAGTGCATCATCCCTCGGCTGGAATGTATCGTTCACCGTTGATGCGTCAAGAATCCTGATATCCGGTGGGAGCAGGGCATTCAGCGCCTGTTTTATTCTTTCAGGACCGAGGTCCGATGCTGTGCTGAATGCGGCAACCTGACCAAGGGCATGCACCCCTGCATCAGTTCTGCTTGCCCCCATGACACTGGAAGGTTCGCCGGTGATGTGTCTGATCCTGTCTTCAAGGATACCCTGGATGGTTACCTCGCTCCGCTGAACCTGCCAGCCGTGGTACCCGGTGCCGTCATATTCAATGATGAGCCTGATTTTCTGCATGGTTTAGCATATCACCCGTTCAGGATTCCCGCAATGCCGCTCCGCCATGAGATTCCGTGCCTGTATCTGATACAATAAATCAGGAGGCGCTATGGTTGATATCGAATCGCTGGCCCGACAGGTCAAGAGGAACTGCAACATTTCTGATGCCCGCTATTGGGGAAACTATTCCCTCTGCGGTCTTCTCCTCAGATTGAGAGACCTGTATCGTTCCGAAAGCCAGGTGAGCGCGTGGAAGAAGATTTCTCACCGCGATGTCGGCGAATGGATCTCGGCGAGGGAAACCCTCTGGGGAGAACTCAAAGACAGCCAATTCGGGGATATTACCCTGAACGGTCATGTATATGATGCGTTTGAAGTTGAACGCATCAATGCGGCTTTGACAAAGGAAGGCTTGGTATACGGCGCCGGACTTGGGCTCTACGGGAAACCGTCATTCTTCCTCGCCGATCTTGTCTCGAAAAAGCAGGCGAACGGCTGTGCGGTTTTTACCGCCGGGGGTGAATATGCCCGTGATCTTGCGGACTATCCCGCAATGGTACAGGAGAAAACGATATTTGTACGGACCGATATGGCAAAACAGCTCCTCTGGGGGCGGTTCGAGGAGGTACGCTCCAACTGCGTCAAATCTGCCCTCACCTATGCTTTTTCGTGTTACGGGATCAGCGCCGGTGAGGCACCTTCTGAGCATCTCTATGCGAGAATATCACAGGTTGCGCTCTGCGAATCAGAGACGTACCTCTATCATGAATTGGGAGAAGTCTTTGAGGGAGAACGGATAGGGGGGGAATGGAAGGCATTGCTCGCGTCTCTGCCGCATGGCCGTGCTGAAGTGTTCGCACGCTCTGTCAAGGATATCCTCTCCGATACCTCTGAGAACGGCATGCTCATGCACATCATACAGAACCGGAAGGCCGGGTCTCTCGGTTTCTATCTTGTCTTCCTCACCGGCTTCAGGAAGCTCATTTTCCCCGAAATATTCGACGCGTTTCAGGTATTTCAAGAGACTGGAAACTGGGAAAAGATTGATGGGGCAAGAAAAGCAGGATATAAAAACGCCGCAGTCTACCTCGAAAAGATTCTTTCCCTCCATAAAAAAGAAGTCATCAACAGCACGCTCTCTGAAAGGCTTGAGCAGGAAATCCTGAGCGGGTTGCTATAACAGTTCGGGACTGATGTTCTGGACGAATACCTCGACAAGCCAGAAATCAAACTGGGTGCCGGCATTCCGCTGTAATTCTTCTATCGCAGAGGCAAAGCTTACCGGCACCTTATATGACTTTTCGCTCACCATGACATCAAAGGCATCGGCTATTGCGATAATCCTTGACTCAAGGGGTATTTCTTCCCCTGCCAGGCTCATGGGGTATCCGGTGCCATCGTATCGTTCGTGGTGGTGGAGGATGAATGGCGCAATCCCTGCATAGAAGTTTATCGGTCTGATCATTTCATATCCGATAGCAGGATGCTTCACATAGTATTCCCTCCTGAAATTGTCCTCGTTCCTGATTTTCAGGAAACCTACATCATGAAGGAGGCAGGCAAAGTACAGCTTCCTCTGCTCTTCTTCAGACATGTTGATTGCCTTTGCAATGAGAGTGCTGTATTTCGCAACCCGCCTGGAATGCCCTGTCTTTTCCATGATCTGGGAGTCCAGCGTTTCCATAAGGATATCGGTGAGATGAATCTCGTAGTTTCTTTGATCCTCGATAAATTTCGCCCGTGCGAGAGAAATTGCCGCCTGGTCGGCAAGATACACTATGAGTTCTTCATCTTTCTCTGTGTAATACCCGTTCATTTTGTTCAGCAGTTCTATCACCCCGATCGCTCCGGTTTTCATGGTCAGGGGGACACAGAGCATGGACTTTGTCTCATAGCCGGTTCTCGTATCAACTTCGGGGTCAAACCGGGCATCACCCTGGAGGTTTCCTGTACGAACAGGCTTGCCGCTTTCCGCTACCCAGCCGGCAATCCCCCTGCCAGCTGGTATCTTTGTTCCGGGAAGAATCTCCGCCTTCGCGCCTTTTGCTATCTTGAAGACCAGGTCGCCGTTTTCTACAAGCAGTATCGAACCCGCATCTGACTGAGTGAGTGCAAGCGAGGAGTCTATTATCTTCTCAAGGAGAATGTCCCCGTAAATTTCTTCACGAACATCCCGTGTGACGGTAAGGATCTGGTCGAGTCTGTTTTTATAGCTCTCAATACTCTGGATGATCCTCCGGGAAACAACCGCCCACATATAGAAACCAAGAATGGCGAGAAAGACCACGATCCCGATGATCAGGGTTATCGAGATATCGGGAAGGAAATCGAGGACGTCACTGAGAGGCTTGAAGAGATACCTGAATATTACTGCGAGGAGAGTAATAACGACAAAGGCAGCGATAATATTCAGGAGACGGATTTTCTGTTTTATTTCCGCGATCAGAGAATGTTTGTCTTCCCTGTGTTCTCTTTCCATAGCTTTCAATGTAATAAATACGCGCCGGAATGTCAACCAAGGAGGATGAGCAGGTTGATTAATCGCATATGAAAAGGTAGAATTATTTTCGATGAAGATAATACGAACCCGCAAAGAGCGAGGAGTTTTTTTCAGCATCCTTCAGACGCGCGCATCAGGCGTGAACAGGACAATCGAAGAGAAAGTCAGGACAATCCTGGATGACGTGCGAAGACATGGCGACAAGGCTCTCTATGCCTATACAAAACAGTTCGATTCTCTGAAGACAAACCGCCTGAGACTTTCTTATCAGGAGATTTCACGCGCTGCCGCAAAAGCAGAGAAAAAGATTGTGAAAGCCCTCAGTCTTTCCGCCCGGAGGATCAGGGTATTCCATAAACAGCAGCGTGAGAGGTCATGGTCATTCCGCAGGCAGGGGATTGAACTCGGACAGATCATCAGGCCGATTGAACGGGCGGGCATATATGTGCCGGGAGGCAAAGCTGCATATCCGTCTACAGTTCTTATGAACGTAATCCCTGCGCAGGTTGCAGGGGTCGGGGAGATCGCAGTGTGTGTTCCGGCCCCGAAAGGTGAATTAAACCCCTCTGTTATGGCCGCACTACACTTGCTCGGTATTCAGGAGGTCTACAGACTGGGGGGAGCACAGGCAATCGGAGCTATGGCGTATGGAACGAAAACGGTCAGAAAAGTGGATAAAATCACAGGTCCGGGCAATATCTATGTGGCAACGGCAAAAAGGATGGTATACGGTGAAGTGGATATCGACATGATCGCCGGCCCCAGCGAAGTACTGATTATCGCGGATGAGACAGCAACCCCCGTGTTCATTGCCGCAGATATACTCAGCCAGGCCGAACATGATGAACATGCATCATCGGTCCTTGTCACTCCTTCCGGGAAACTGGCGGACGCTGTGCGAAAAGAGGTCCAAAAACAGCTGATTATCTTGCGGAGGAAAGACATTGCACAGAAATCGCTGGAAAGCTTTGGGGCAATCATGCTCGCAAAGGATATGCGGGACGCGGCAGAGATCGCAAACCGGATCGCCCCCGAACATCTGGAGATCATGACTGCCCGGCCAAAAGATATCCTGCCCCTCATAAAACATGCCGGCGCGATATTCCTTGGAGAATGGACGCCGGAAGCGCTTGGTGATTATTCCGCAGGTCCCAACCACACCCTTCCCACAGGAGGAACTGCACGGTTTTCCTCTCCTTTGGGAGTATATGATTTTATGAAACGGTCGAGTCTTCTCTGTTTCACGAGGCAGGGTTTCAACAAACTGGCAGAGACAGTGAAGACAATCGCGGACGCAGAAGGTCTTGAAGCGCACGGCAATTCGATCAGGGTGAGGCAGAAATAATCAGCATAACACAAGAAGGGGGGATTCTATGAGAAAGATTTTCGCGGCGTTTGCAGGTTTGCTGCTGATAATAACTGTCACGGGGTGCCAAAAATCTTCAACCGAGGCTGTAGAACTGAAACACTACCCCCTTGACAATATGGAGGGAGTCATTACTCAATCGGGTGTTGAGATCGACAAAGGCATATCGGGCGACGGAAAGGGTTCCCTGAAAATTGTTGCCACCGGGCAGACCGTTGTCAGGCTTTTTGAGACAGGCGATCTCGATGTTGAGAATGCCCGTATCACCTACCAGGCAAAGGTACGGACAGAAGGTCTGGAAGGGCAGGCATTCCTGGAAATGTGGTGCGGCTTCACCGGTAAGGGCGAATTCTTTTCGCGGGGACTCCAGCGCCCACTCTCCGGCACCATGGAATGGACAACAGTAGAGATTCCGTTTTTCCTGCAGAAGGGACAGAACCCCGACAACATAAAACTCAACCTGGTCGTCAACGGCAAAGGGACGGTCTGGATTGACGATATCAAACTGATCAAAGGACCGCTGCAGTAAGAGTTTTTAAAGACAATAGCTAACGCGTACCAAGGGAAGCTTGTTCAGTTGAACTGTGACTTGAGATTTGCAAATTATTTCTTTTCTGTCTTAGAGTAGTACGCATCAATGATCTGTGTCGTTATCCGAGAAATCGCGATTCAAGATGAAAATAGAAAGAACAGGGGGTTATTATGAAAACGATGCTGAGAACGAGTCTGCTGGGACTCCTTGCGGTCCGGGTTTTATGTTATGGAGCATTGTCCCAGGCCTATACGATTGAGGAGGTAGAGAAGGCAGGGAACTACGAGGGACATGTTGCCAAAAACATGCGGGAATTGGTGCCCGGGGAAAAATACAAAACGGTCTCCAGGGAATTGAGCGAACTGCGTGATCCCATCGGCGGCACGGGATTATCCTGTGTTCTGATGCCCAACACCTATCATCATTTTCACTCGCCGGTGAACGGGAAGATTGCCCATGCGGAGATTGTCCGTTCAGGCACTTATGGGTAGACTTTACAAACTGGGCGCCGTTAGACGGCAATGTGGGACGCCCCGGGACGGATTTCAGCCAGTTCCAGGTGTTCCAGCGCGGCGTTATTATCATTGAGGTCAAATATAAGGATCTGGACGGCAAGGAACTGACCGGATATGTGGCTTCGGTCCCGGTTGGCCTGGATACGATCGGCTCGGTAGTGCTTGATGAAAACACCGTGCCCGGAAAAATCGTGAAACGGGGCTATACCAGGCTTGGTAATTTCCTGTACGGCGGTTCGCTGGATATCCTGCTGTTTTCCAAAGGGCTGGCAAGTGGTGTGGTGCAGACCCGCCTGGGTACACAAATCACCCTGTTTAACATCGGCAAAACACCCTGATGATTTTATCTTAAGACAGGAGGTATTTATGAAAGTTCCGGAAGAAAGGCGTTATGAAAAATTAAGCCCGTTCGAATTAAAGAACAAGCTTATTCAGATGGCAAAAACACATCATGAGAGGATGATGCTGAACGCCGGACGGGGAAACCCCAACTGGGTTGCAATTGCGCCGCGCCAGGGCTTTTTCCAACTCGGCCTTTTTGCCATGCTTGAGTCTGAAAGAAAGCCGCACAGGCCCGGCTTTGGAAGCCCGGCAGAAAATAAAGATATAGCAAAAAGGTTTGAAGCATTTCTGAAGAAGAACGCCGGTGCTGCCGGGGTCAGGTTTTTAAAGGACGCATTTTTACACGTGCGCAAAGAGCTGAAAATAAACGCAGATGATTTTATTGCCGAAATGGTTGATGCTATCCTGGGAGACCATTACCCTACTCCTGACCGCATGCTTACTGTGAGTGAGAAAATCGTTCACCAATATCTTATGCAGGAAATGTGTGAGAACAGACCTCCTCCCGGAAAATTTGACCTCTTTCCCACGGAAGGAGGGACTGCGGCGATGCATTACATTTTTACAAGCCTCATGGAAAACAAGCTTCTCCATAAAGGTGACAGGATAGCGCTCGGAACCCCTATCTTCACGCCTTACATCGAGATACCGCGATTGAACGACTTTCGGTTTGTAGAACTCGAAGTCCAACAGGACGAAAATTCAGACTGGCAATATCCGGATTCCGAAATAGAAAAGCTTGCCGATCCCCGGGTAAAGGCTTTTTTCCTGGTCAATCCTTCCAATCCAACCTCGGTAAGCATCCAGAGAAAATCGCTCGATAAGATTGCCCGGTTGGTCCGTACTAAAAGGAAAGACATAATACTTCTTACCGATGATGTATACGGGACATTCGTGAACGGCTTCAGGTCGCTTGCGGCTGTTGCGCCTCGTAATACGATTTTAGTTTACTCATATTCAAAATATTTCGGCGCGACGGGATGGAGGCTGGGCGTCATCGCAATTCACAAGAATAATATTTTTGATAAAATGATCGCTTCGCTTCCCGGGAAAGTCAAAAACGAACTGCGCGAGAGATACAGCACCACTACGCTCTATCCTGATAAGATGAAGCTTATAGACAGGATGGTTGCCGACAGCCGGTCTGTGGCGCTTCACCATACCGCTGGTCTTTCGACACCTCAGCAGGTATTGATGGTCCTTTTTTCTCTCCATTCTCTCATAAACAAAAAAGGAACATATAAGAAACTGGCGCAGGATATCGTTACGAAAAGATTCAAGACTCTCTATGCGGCTGTCGGGATTCCGCATCCTGAAAACCAGTATGATGCGCATTACTATACGACTATTGATATACCCACGCTTGCAAAGGCAAGGTACAGCCGGGAATTTTCAAAGTATCTCGTCACCAGGCATGAGCCAATAGATTTTGTGGTAAAGCTGGCCGAAAGGAAATCCATCGTTCTGATGGACGGCGGTGGTTTTGACGCGCCGAATATGTCTGTGCGCGTCTCTCTGGCTAATCTGGATGACAAGGCATACGAGACCATCGGAAAAGGGATAAGCGAACTCCTCGATGAGTATCATACACACTGGCTGGCAGCAAAGAAGAAATAATTTCTGAAATACAGAAGGAGAAGACATGGCACAATCAGTATTTGAGATCATGCGGAGTTACCCCCAGATTGTGGTCTTCCTGGCGCTTGCCGCCGGTTATGCCCTTGGCAAGATAAAATTCTTCGGCTTCAGCCTCGGTGCGACAACCTGTGTCCTGCTTTCGTCACTAGTCCTGGGACAGATAGGCATCGAGGTCCCGCAGCTTTTAAAATCGATAGCCTTTGCCCTGTTCATTTTCACGATAGGGTATAAAGTCGGCCCGCAATTTTTCGGAGCGCTCAAAAAAGACGGGATAAAATTTGTCGCGCTGTCCCTTGTGGTGGCTTTAACGGCTTTGGTTACGGCGGTAAGTCTCGCCAAAGCGCTTGATTTTGACAAAGGCACTGCGGCAGGATTTTTTGCGGGTTCCGTAACAGAATCAGCTGCTATAGGAACGGCTGAAGGCGCGATAAAGCATCTGTCTCTCACGGATGGAGAAAAAAAGGACCTGGATACAAATCTCGCCGTCGCATATGCTATCACCTATATCTTCGGAACCGCCGGGGGGATACTCTTTTTCAAGGTCGCCCCGCGCCTCTTGGGCATCGACCTCAAAAAAGAAGCCAAGAAACTTGAAGCGTCAATGTCGGGCCAGACTGCAATAACGGATAAACCAGAACTCTTTTCATGGGCAGCCCAGCTTGATCTTCGGGCATACCGCGTAACGAACCCAAAGGCGGCAGACAAAACGGTGAGTGAGCTCGAATCCCTTTTCTCTCAGGACGTAGTCGTAGAAAAGGTAAAGCATGACGGCACGGTCATGGACGGAGCGCCTGATATGGTCATTCGCGCGCAGGATACAATTGTTCTTGCGGCAAAGGGATCTTCGCTTATCGGAGCAGCAGATATTATCGGTCCTGAGACAGACGCAGCGGTCATGTCTGATATGATAGGGGAGATTTTGGACATATGCGTTCTTAACCGCAAGATCGCCGGCAAAACCCTGGGAGAATTAAGCAAAATGGAGCACGCCCACGGACTTTTCCTGAGGCGAATTACACGCCAGGGAGAAGAATTGCCTATAACGCGCGATACGAAGGTGCATGTATGCGATATTATTCAGCTGATAGGGGAAAAAGAGAGCGTTGAAAAGGCCGTCAAGGCGATAGGATATGCCGAGAGGCCGTCGGCAATGACGGATATGATAACTGTCGGCATCGGATGCGTTCTGGGCACACTTCTCGGGTTAATAGTCGTGCCGATTGCCGGCATTCCTCTTACATTAGGAGTAGGCGGCGGTGTTCTGCTCGCAGGCCTTATCCTGGGATGGCTGAGAGCTGTCCATCCGACGTTCGGGCAGTTTCCGAATGCAAGCCAATGGATACTTTCAAATCTGGGATTGAATCTTTTTATTGCGTGCGTGGGCCTGGGTGCAGGGCCGCAGGCAGTCCATGCATTTGCGACTACTGGGTTGTCTGTGTTCCTGGCGGGTATTGTCTTATGCCTTATGCCATTTATAGTCGGGCTTTATTTCGGTAAATACATTCTGAGAATGAATCCGGTTCTTCTCCTGGGGGCGCTCACCGGCGCACGGGTAATAACTGCTGCGTTGAATACCGTGCAGGACGACGCGGAAAGCTCTACGCCTGTTTTAGGATACGCCGCTCCGTATGCTTTCGGGAACGTCCTTCTCACGATCTGGGGAAGCGTAATAATAAATATAATGTAGGCGCCTGTCGCTGTTCGATGAAAAAGAGGGGAGGGTCTGTCTTTCTCTTCAGCGTTTGAAGATTCCCACGAGCTTTTTGTGATCATCCTTCACGTAGGGTAAGGACAGCATTAAAAGAAGCCGTGCTTTTGCCGTGGTAAGGTCACCGCCCAGGATGGCTCCTTCTTTCATGAGGAGTGCACCGCCTCCCTGGTCAGCGTACACAGGCATTACGCTTCCGTGGTAAACGCTCGTCGTTATGACCACAGGTATGCCTTTCCCTATGGCGTACTGAATGGCCTCGAACATGTCCTTATTGACATTGCCCGCGCCAACCGCTTCAACTACCAGGCCTTCCGTTCCGGAAGTTACCGCACACCGTATCAGGCGTCCGTCCGCGCCGGCATAAGCAGATACTGTCACTACATCCGGCAACTTGTCCGGCAACGGAATTTTCTGCCCCTGAGGGCGGTTGTTGAATTTAGTCACTTTCCCCATCGCTATGTAACCGAGATATCCTTTTTCTCCTGAATTGAATGTCTGCACATTGCTTGTCTGTGTTTTTCTTACGTCCCTCGCAGAGTTAATATACTGGTTCATCGTGACAGTTACTCCCCAATCTTTTGCTTCATCGGAACAGGCCTGGATAACGGCGTTCAGAATATTGGCCGGGCCGTCCGGCGATACGTCTGAAGCATTGCGCATGGCGCCGACGAAAACTACGGGCTTTCTGCTTTTGAGCGTTAGATCACGGAAATACGCTCCTTCTGCCATAGTATCAGTTCCGTGGGTCACTACCGCGCCTTTTACTTTGGGATCATCAAGTGCCTTATCTACGACGACTGAAAGATTTGCCCATATCTGCGGCGTCATTTGCGAGCTGTCTATATTGGAAAAATTTATTACTTTGATATTCGCTGTTTTTGAAAGGGAAGGGATCGCCTCTATAAGGTCTTTTCCTGATAACGCCGGAACTGATCCGCCGGTATTCGGGTCTGTCTTTTCAGCGATCGTTCCACCCGTTGTAATTATTACTACTGTGGGCAAGTTTGGTTTATTTGCAGCCAGTGCCAAAGACGCACAAAAAAGCAGGACTCCAAAAAATGCGAGTACGCTATTTATTCTTTTCATATCTTATTCTCCTTATAAGAAGATTAGAGAAGAGTTGAGGTGCGATCATCTTTTGTCTCACGAATGTGTTTTCTGTAAAATCTCTGCCTGTATCGGTAAAATTCTCTATGATGCAGTTTGCATCACTGGCAAAGACCTTAGAGGTGCGGTGTTCAGGAAGAAAGCTTTGTGTCTCAGGACTCTTTAAATTGTTGTACTTCTTTTGTCCCATAAGACGCATAGCATTTTTCTGAAAGCCACTAGTGCTCTGCAATCAAACTTAAGGGAATGCTTAACAATTACCGGTTGCAATATGCAATAGAGAGCCGTTTCTCTTTCTCAAGCAAGTTCTACTCTATTCCCACCTGCTACTTTTGCCTCATACATTGCATGGTCTGCTGCATTAATCAGTTTTGCAACACTATCTATGGATGGTTCAGGGATACAGGCAATCCCGATACTTACCGTAATGCGGTCAGGATAGGATGAAAATTTATTATCGGATATTGTTTTTAAAATTCTTGATGCTGGGGGCATGGCATTCTCTTTTTTTGTTTGAGGGAGCAAGACAAAAAACTCCTCTCCACCCCATCTTCCAACTGTATCAACATTTCTCACACAATTTCTTAGTATATTTGCTATTT
The DNA here is from genome assembly GCA_022013235.1 of Thermodesulfovibrionales bacterium. Classification (GTDB taxonomy): domain Bacteria; phylum Nitrospirota; class Thermodesulfovibrionia; order Thermodesulfovibrionales; family SM23-35; genus JAKLQR01. The sequence goes on from JAKLQR010000334.1 coordinate 16,259, forward strand.
CCTTAAGACAAACATCACCTGCTTGATGACCAAATTGATCATTGACTCCCTTAAATTTATCAATGTCGATCATAAGGCATGAAGCTGGCGTCTGATACCTTGAGGTCATATTAAATGCCTTTTCCAGGATGTTTTCACAATAA
>JAKLQR010000335.1 GCA_022013235.1 Thermodesulfovibrionales bacterium
ATAAGTAAGACTACATCCCCCTCACCCTTGCCCTCTCCCTCCAGGGGAGAGGGGACTTGACGAACTCCCCTCCCTTGAGGGGAGGGGACAAAGGGGAGGGTGTGAGAATATGTATCCTTACTTATAGCCGTCTTAGTAACACGCTCGGATAAGCTGCCATTCCGGCTTGCCCGGCGTCCTTCCTGGTTTTTGAAGAAAGATTACCGGCGCGCTTCACGTGCAGGAATGACATGCGCGTTTATTGGGAATGGTCTGTCCATGAATTTATGAAGGATAGATTACCGAAAAAAACGTAATTAAAGATAGGGAACTATAAACGCTGCAGGTCCCGGCGAACCCTACCAGTACCGTACCTTGCCGACGTCAATATGCACAAATTCAGGGTAGTGACCTACCCCTCCGGCAGAGAACGATTTCGCGAGTTGGAAGATATCATTTGTGCTGATCCCCTCCAGGGAAAAATCGATGGCAAGCCCTGACAGGTGGAGACTGTTTTTCGCGACGCCTTTCCCCTGGCTGATGAGAAGTTCATTGTATACAGACGACCGGTATCCTGAAATAATATGTATCTGTTGGTCTGTTTCCATGGTATCCTTGATATCGCAGAGCAGGTCGATCACCCCCACGTCAATCTCCTTTACTTCATTTGTACAATGACACCGCAGAAAATAATTGATGCTCTCCAGGGCATCCTGGTCATACCTGCCTGACATGCAGTAAGTGACATTCAGGTCCTCACCGGTGTGAATGTTGTACATACTGAGAGTTCTGCTCTGGTTATCGTGGTAGGCAAATGCGGGGAAATTGCTGAAGGAACAGAGCGCGAACCCTGCGGCGACAGCTTTCAGGAATTTCCGCCTTGATATCATATGAATTTCACCTGCATATTCTATTATCGCCGCTGTTTAGTGATATGGCAACCCTTTTTTTATTTTTTTCACCAAGCGTTCTTATAATTTCAGGAGCACAAGTCCGGATTCGGGATCGAGCTCTCTCTTTGCTTCAATCCCTTCGATCTCGATTATTACCGCTTCAAGCACAAGAAAAGTTTCTGAATTTCCCCTGAGACAACCTACCCTGACCACGTCCCTCTTTCCAAATGCTCCGTGGAAATGTATTTTTGGTTCTTCTCCTTCCCAGAATATGGTCCCGATTCCGACGACCTCGCTGCTCTCGTTTATCTCCCTCCAAACAGGTTCGGGCGGCAACTTCTCTTCTTCAGGTCCAACCACTACCCTGCCTTTCTTGATGCCTCCGATGAGATAGAGGACTGCGCTTCTTATGTTCTCTCTCCTCGCAATTCCTGTTATGTTTCCGAGGATATCCTCTTTGTCTTCAAAACGTGCCAGCACTACTCTTGCGGTTTTTCCCACCCGGTACTCCATGGCTTCCTCCTCAACAAAAATGTCTGTTCTCTCAAACTCTCCCAGTAAAATACTGTTCCCATTTTACCATTCTGAGAAAGTATGATATAATTTTCTCACAGTACGTTCAAGGCATATTCATAAACAATGGGTAAATTAAAAGGGGGTGTTGTATTAAAGGGGGTGATCTATGAAAACAGAGCAATCCTCATTCGTATTAATTTCAAGATTAAGGAGGTGTTAACATGCATGTTTTAGTTGCAAGGAGACTTCTGATCGGAGCTATGCTTTTCTCGTTTTTGTTTGTTATCGGGTGCGCAGGTATGGAATTCTCTCCAAAGAACGGTATCTGGTATTACCCGAAAGACCTGGTCGAAGCGAAGAAGGCGGTAACAGACGCAAAGAATACAGGAAAAGACAAAGTATGCCCGAAGGCATACGATGAAGCAAAAGACTTGAAAAAGAAAGCTTACGAGACATACTGGTCATGCAAGGACAAAGAAGCGATCAGTATGGCAAAAGATGCGACAAGCAAGGCAAAGGCCCTTTGTCCCAAGGTCATCGACAAGTTTACCCTTACCATCAATTTCGACTTTGACAAGTCCACCATCCGGAAATCGGATATGGCGGACCTCAAGAAAGCGATCGAATTCATTAACAAATATCCCGGCAACAAGATCAGAATCGAAGGATATACTGACTGGACCGGGACCGAAAAGTACAACCAGCGCCTTTCAGAACGGAGGGCGAGTGCTACAAAGAATTACCTGGCTACAAAAGGGGGAATCGTTTCATCAAGAATTTCTACCATAGGATATGGCGAATCAAATCCTGTCGCGTCAAACAAAACAAGAGACGGCAGGTTCCAGAACAGAAGAGTAGAGATTCTTATACTCAGAGATTAATTTTTAAGAGAAAGGATAAATTGGACTCCCCGCCCTCTCCGGAGGGTGGGGATTGCCTTAAAGTCTCAGCTCCGTCCTTAGCTTTCCATTCTTGATCCGCATTGATTGCTTTGCCTCTATCCTATATCTTGAGTGAATAAAGGAGATGAATTACTGATGAAACAGATACTGTGGAATCTCAGTCCGTTACTGCTGAGTGACGATGATCCTCAACTGGAGAAAAAGAAAAAGACTGTAGAACGGGAGAGCAACAACTTCATCAGAAAGTGGGGGAAGCGAAGCGACTACCTGAAGAGCCCGCTGACGCTCAAACAGGCGCTTGACGACTATGAACGGTGGAGTCGGTTGTATGGTCCTGATGGAGATGCAGGATATTATCTCTGGCTCAGAAGATCACAGGAACAGAACAATGCATCCCTGAGGGCAAAATTTAATACTATCGATTACTTCAGCAGGAAAATCGCAAACGATATGCAGTTTTTTCATCTCCGGATAGCAAAACTTCCGGCCAGAAAGCAGAAGGTTTTCCTCAATCATCCTGAACTCAGGATATACCGTCATTTTCTTGAGAGAATCTTTGCAGAGGCGCGCTATCTGCTCAGCGAGCCGGAAGAAAAGATCATGAACCTCAAGTCGTCAACTTCATATTCAAACTGGGTCAGAATGACTTCAAGTTTCCTCGCGAAGGAAGAGCGGAAAGTATTGCTCGACGACGGCACGCGTGAAGAGAAGTCGTTTTCCGAGATCCTGAGCCTCATGAACAGCAGAAAAAAGAGAGCACGGGATACTGCTGCGCGCGCGTTCAACGAAATCCTCGCCTCTTATGCGGATGTAGCTGAAGCAGAGATGAATGCCGTACTTGAAAATAAAAAAGTGGACGACGACATCAGGAACATCTCCCGCCCCGATCTTTCCCGTCATATCAGCGACGATATCGATACGGAAGTGGTCGATGCCCTTATAGAATCGGTATCGGGCCGCTTTTCCCTCTCACGACGGTACTATGCTTTCAAGGCACGCCTCCTGAAAGTCAGGCAGCTTCAGTACCATGAACGAAATGTTGAATACGGGAATATTTCAGGGAATTTTACTTTCCCATTTTCACTGAAACTCATCCGCAAAGTACTGAAGAAACTCGATGGGAAATTTCTCGATATCATGGATGGATTCATCAAAAACGGTCAATTCGATGTGTATCCCCGCAAGGGGAAAACAGGCGGTGCGTTCTGTGCCCACCATCTCATCTCCCATCCCACTTATATTCTCCTGAACCATACCGACAGACTGAACGATGTCCTCACCCTTGCACATGAAGTCGGACACGGCATCAACAACGAATTGATCAGGGAAAAACAGCACGCACTGGATTTCGGAACGCCGACGTCGACTGCAGAGGTTGCAAGCACCTTCATGGAGGATTTTGTGCTCGAGGAAATACTCACCGAAGCGGACGACGACCTGAAACTCGCCATAATGGTAAAGAAATTGAACGATGATGTATCGACAATTTTCAGGCAGATTGCCTGCTACCGTTTCGAGCAGGACCTTCATCGTGTATTCAGGGAGAAAGGCTACCTTTCCAAAGAAGAGATCGGCGGCCTCTTCCGGAAAAATATGGCGGCATATATGGGGGAATCAGTTGCACAGTCTCCCGGTTCGGAAAACTGGTGGATATACTGGAGTCATATCAGAAGTTTCTTCTATGTCTACTCATACGCAAGCGGGCTGCTGATTTCGAAATCCCTTCAGCGTTCGGCAAAAGAGAACCCTCTTTTTATCGGAAAAGTGAAAGAATTCCTTGCGGCAGGATTATCGGAATCTCCTAAAATTATCTTCCGCAGAATGGGGGTCGATATTGCGAACAAGGCATTCTGGGACCATGGTCTGAATGAGGTCGAACGTCTTCTTGATGAAACGGTTGCGTTAGCCCGGAAATTAGGAAAGTTGCGCTGAACCTGTTCTCAGCAGAATTCCCTTAAACATTCCTTCATCTTTTGTATCTCAAAAGGCTTGGCGAGGAATACCGAAGATCCCGCCCTTCTTGCTTCCTCGACATCGTCATCCCCTGCGTTTCCCGAAAATGTTATGGCATGAATACCAGGGTTCATTCCCCTGATGATCCTGAGCGCATTGATGCCGTCAAGGAGAGGCATTCTGATGTCGAACAGCAGCACATCATACTCTTTCTTCAGAAACATCAATACCGCTTCCACCCCGTCATGGACAAGGTCAACGGTATACTGCTCCTCTTCCAGTTCCTTTTTCATGATGAAACCTAAATTTCTGTCGTCTTCAGCTAAAAGTATATTCATGGCCATATTCGTGGTTCTGTATTGTTTTCTGAATCATGGAAAGGAGGCGTATCTGCTCCAACGGGCTTAATCCTGCCAGATCAGCCCATACCGTAAAGCCTTCCCCTCTGAAAAATCTCCGGCAGTCCCGACAGTATCTCCTGTCGCATAAATCAGCGAGGGACTGCAATATAACTGCTTCAGCAAGATACTGTACCCTTTCACCATTCGTTTCTTGTGCCAGAAAACCCATAACCCCTCCCTTCCTGGAGGTGAGCATATATGAAAAACCTTTTCGGAAATATAAAAGCAAAATTGATGCCATATGCTTTTCTGGTGATTCTCAAGGGCTTTGAAGGCGGATACCCTGTGCAACTGAGACAAATTTGCCCTGTATTATGGCAAATTGCCCTGTTCGATCAGAGCGGAAGGACGATTTTGAAGGTCACACCATGCCCCATTCCGGTGTGAAGATCAAGAGATCCTCCGGAATCATCTATTATTTTTTTGGCAATGGACAGCCCAAGGCCTGTTCCTCCACTTTCGGATCGTGTGGTGAAAAACGGATCGAATATCTTGCTCACAAGTTCGGGCGGGATCCCCGGGCCGGTATCAGTGATCTTTATAAATATGTTCCGGTCTTCGCTTCCCGTTTCGAGCGTCAGGGTCCCTTTGTCTTCCATTGAATCAAGGGCATTCACGATCAGAGAAAGGAGGACCTGACGCATTTCCCCTTCGTTGACCTTGACGAAGAATCTCCCTGAGTAGTTCTTGATAACCTCAATGTTTTTCAGTCTCCCCTGAAAACCGATCAGTTCGATTGTCTTGTCCAGCATCTCGTTGAAATCAGAGTCTTTCTTGTCTGAACCGGTTTTTCTCACAAAGGAAAGCATATTCGTGGTTATGCCCTTGCTCCTTATTATTTCCTCATTCATGATCTGCAGATAGCTTTCAAAGAGTTCCTTGTCGACATGTCCCTTCCTGATACGGCTGAGAAGGCCTTCTGTACAGGCAGAAATCGTTGCGAGAGGATTATTGAGTTCATGTGCTATACCGGAGGCCATTTGGCCCAGGGCTGCAAGTTTTTCACTCATGAGGAGCATGCCTTCATTCTCTTTTTTGTCGGTAATGTCCTGGAGCATCATCATGTAGGAAACAGTCCCGTCCTGATTGCGGATCGGGGTGCTTACCACATAATACCACCGGTTGTTTTCAGGACTATTCAGTTCCCCCCTGATAATCTCTTTATCCTCTCTTCTCTTGTTATGGCACCACGGGCAGATATTTTCAAAACCGTGGAGAACCCGGTAGCATTTTTCGCCAATAGCTGAGTATCCTATCTGATCG
>JAKLQR010000336.1 GCA_022013235.1 Thermodesulfovibrionales bacterium
TCCGGTACTTCTCCTCGGATTCCCTCAGGGCCTGGCGGCTCTTCATCCGCTCGATAAATCTTCCGCAATGTTTTGCGATTGCATCGAGCAGGTCCCTCTCTTCCTTGATGAAAGGGCCTTCATCTGCCACAGGTTTTTCCTCAAGATAATACACCTCGACTGCGCCGATCCATATGCCGTAGACCGAGATCCCGCTCTCCTGCTTCCAGGGAGTCTCCGTGAAGTTATCCGTCCTGAATTCGCGGTCACCCAACGTAATACGTGCGCATGTATTTTCGGGATACCGCCATCCGAAGGGAATCCTGTCAACGATCCCTTTCAGCACTTCATCCTGTGGAATGCTCCGTTTCTCTGTGAGTTCTGAAATGCTGTAGAGACAGTTTATCTCTTTGACTCGCTCCCAAAGATCATACGTACGGTCCTGCAGGACCTCCTCTGTCCTGATCCGTTCACTGATCTCCCGTGATATGCCCGTAATCATCTCATTGGTCACTGTCTTGAGCGACTCCAGGAGTTCTATCTTCGATTCGCCGGAGACCCGGGCGGCGAGTTCACCTTTTGAGACCTTATGGAGTATTTCAAAGTGTTCGGCAAGGCCTATCGCTATTTCATGGGCCTGATCAACGATCTCGCCTATCTCTCCAGCGGTGAGATTGACCATGTGTTTCAGTTTGCTGATCAGTTCGATATCCGAAATCTCGGGGATCCTCACCGTGGGGTCGCCGGAGGCAATCTTTTTCAGCGCTTCGAACACTTCAGACAGACTGATGGCCAGTTCCATGCTCATGCTCTCGAGTTCCCTGTCGCGCTCACCTATAATCCTGTTATATTCATTGAACTGCCTGTTGACAACGCCGAGCGTTGCTTTCATCGCAGCGACGTCTTTGTTCGATTTCAGGACCCTGCACCCGAGGCACAACTCTATCTTTTCGATAAACTTGCCCTGGATTTCGTTCCGGCAATGGGTCCCGGAAAAGAGCCAGCATTTGAGGTTCCGTGACTTATAGGCAGGACATTCCTTTTTTTCACACGTGAAGACTTCCCAGCATTTGACCTTGCGAGGCGCTGTCGATGGCTTCTTTGGAGTCTTTTTGTCCGCGTTCATAGCTATAGAACCATTGTAACAGGAGGGTATTTTCTGTCAACTATTCTTATGCATAATTATATTATGAATGAGAGGAATTTATCTCAGGCTTATTCCAGGAACAGGGGTTCGCTTTGTTTGGCCCGGATTATCTATAATTTTATATATGGAAGTGAAATATCTTGTCTACTTTCTGGTGGGCGGAACTATTGTGAGCACCGTCACCTATCTTGCAAGCAATTCGAAAGGGCTGTTCGCTGCCTTCGTCGCCAATCTTCCTGCCACAACACTCATAACCTTTCTCATGATCTATTTCGAATCCGGGCAGAAGGCGGTAGTCTCATACGCCAAGGGACTCATAATCATGCTGTTCCCCTGGCTTGCGTATATCTTCTCGGTAATCTTTTTCACAGGCAGGTTCGGGCTGATCACGTCTCTCGTCATCGGGTTCTCGCTTTATATTCTTACCGCCTTTCTTATCATCGGCATAAAAAAATTCTGAGGAGGGCGGAATGGTTCAGGTTCTTTGGTGAGAGGAAACCGGAGGTTAGAAAGAAAAAGGAGGAGAAGCAATGAAGAACAGAAAAATTCGTCTTCTCATCACGGTTCTGGTCCTTGCCGGTTTGATATTCGGGGGTATCCGTCTGTGGCATTCCTCCAGGGACAAAGCTTCGGGGAATACCCTTGTTCTCTACGGCAACGTTGACATCCGTCAGGTTGACCTCGCATTCAATGCAAATGAGCGCATTGCACAAGTTCTGGTAGAAGAGGGTGACAGAGTGGAAAAAGGAACGCTTCTCGCAACTCTTGAGACCGACCGTCTGGTTCACGAAGTCGCACGTGCCGGGGCACAGGTGCGTGCACAAAAAGAATTTGTTGCACGGCTGGAAGCCGGCAGCCGGCAGGAAGAAATCCGTAAAGCCCGGTCCGAGGTAAACGCGGCGGAAGCGGAAGCAGAGAATGCAAAAACCAATGCTCAACGCATGAAATCACTGGAGGAAGAGGGAGCAGTCACGATCAAGCAGAGAGACGATGCGAACACGGCGGCAGAAGCGACTGCTGCGCATTTACAGGCAGCCCGGGAGGTTCTGGAACTCGCGCTCAAGGGCCCCCGCAAAGAAGATATTGCCTCGGCGAAAGCCACTCTGAACGCTTCTGAAGCAGAGCTTGCGGTGGTGCGGCGCAGGCTGGATGATGCTTCTCTTTCTGCTCCTTCGGACGGAGTGATCCAGAACCGCATCATGGAACCGGGCGATATGGCCTCCCCGCTGAAACCCGTCTTCACGCTCGCACTGGTGAATCCTGTATGGGTCCGGGCATACATACAAGAGCCCGACCTCGGCAAGGTGAAAACGGGAATGACTGCAGAAGTCAGTACTGACAGTTTTCCGGGTAAAACGTATAAAGGCTGGGTAGGCTTTGTCTCGTCAACGGCGGAATTCACTCCAAAATCTGTTGAGACGACAGAGGTGCGGACCAAGCTTGTCTATCAGTTGAGAATCTACGTCTGCAATCCGGAGCACGAGCTCCGTCTGGGTATGCCTGCTACCGTTACTATTCCTCTTGGTCAGGATACCGGAGAAACAGCTTCTGAGCAGAACCGCTGTAAAAAACCCTGATGGCAGACCTGCAATTACAAGGCATCTGTAAAGCGGGGAGCGGCGATGCGATCATCACGCTCCTGAATGTCAGCAAGTCCTTTGTTACAGGGAAACGAACCATCCAGGCCCTGGACAATTTGAGCGCGCGTGTGCAGGGATGCATGATAACCGGCCTTGTCGGACCCGACGGTTCAGGCAAAACAACACTTATGAGACTGATCGCCGGCCTTCTGGAACCGGATAAAGGCACAGTAACCGCGCTCGGCAGGGATGCAACTGCTGAATCACTGCTGGTGCAGGCCTCAATAGGGTATATGCCCCAGAGATTCGGCCTGTATGAGGACCTGTCCGTTTCGGAAAATCTCAACCTTTATGCCGATCTCCAGGGAGTTCCGGGAGATGCCCGGCAAGACCGGTTTCAGGAACTCATGCACATGACAGGGCTGGGGCCTTTTGTTTCCCGGCTGGCAGGACGCCTGTCAGGAGGGATGAAGCAGAAGCTCGGACTGGCATGCACCCTCGTGCGGTCTCCGCAACTGCTGCTTCTGGACGAACCCACTGTGGGCGTTGACCCTGTTTCGCGGCGGGAACTCTGGTCTATAGTCTCCCGCCTCGTGCGCGAAGAGGGCATGAGTGTCCTCCTGAGCACCTCATATCTCGATGAAGCGGAAAACTGTACTGAAGTAATAATGATGTTTGAGGGGCAGATCCTCGGCCAGGACCGTCCGGCAAAGTTCAGCAGCACAATGGAAGGCCGCACCTTCACTGTATCGGTCCCTGACATGAAAGGCCGTATTCTCCAGAAAAAACTGCTTCTGCGCGAGGACGTAACCGATGCGATTGTCCAGGGAGACCGCGTCCGTCTTGTTATGAGAACACAGGGTAACCCCGATGCTTCTGCCCTTGTACCCGGTGCGCCGGACATTACACTCAGGCCTGTTCAGCCACGCTTCGAGGACGCCTTTATCTCGGTGCTCAGGCAGCAGCGTTCAGCCAGGATTACGGACCGTGAGGCAGATATGAAGCCAGGTCCTTCTCCCGGAGGGAACGGAGGGAATGTAATCGAGGTGAAAAACCTGAAGAGGAGGTTCGGAGATTTTTATGCGGTCAAAGGCGTAACCTTTTCCGTAGAAAGAGGCGAGGTCTTCGGCCTCCTTGGCCCAAACGGTGCGGGCAAATCAACCACGTTCAGGATATTGTGCGGCCTGCTGCCCCCGACCGAGGGCATGTTAAGCGTTGCCGGCCATGACCTGAGGCGGGCTCCTTCGGCAGCGCGTGCGCATATCGGCTACATGTCACAGAAGTTCTCCCTGTACGGAAACCTCAGCGTCAGAGAGAACCTGCGTTTCTTTATCAGTGTGTACGGATTCACGGGAAACGCCGGCCAGAAAAAAATCCAGTGGGCGCTGGATCAGTTTGAACTCGGCGATTATGCGGAATCCACGAGCAACGATCTCTCACTCGGTCACAAGCAGCGGCTTGCGATGGCATGCTCACTTATGCATGAACCGGACATCCTCTTCCTCGACGAACACACGTCCGGAGTCGATCCGCTTGCGCGGAGGGAATTCTGGCACCGCATCAATGCACTCGCAGAACAAGGCGTAACAGTCCTGGTCACCACGCATTTTATGGAAGAGGCAGACTACTGCGACAGGCTGGCTATTATGACTGCAGGCGAAGTCCTTGCCCTCGGCACACCTGCTGAGATTAAGTCAGGAGTCCGGTCTGCTGAAATCCCGGAACCAACGATGGAAGACGCCTTTATCAGCCTCATTCAAACAAGTGCCCGGGGAGAACGCTCCTCATGAATGGGAAACCAGGAAAATCCGGCCCTGCCGAATCCCGGAGGGCTGGGAGCAGGATGCGGCTCACGGGTCTTGTGCGGAAGGAATTCATCCAGATCCTGCGGGACCCCAGCAGCATTGCGATCGCTTTCCTGATGCCCGTTGTGCTCCTCTTCCTGTTCGGCTACGGCGTCTCACTCGATGCGGAACATGTGCCGGTAGGGATTGTGGTTGCAAATCCTGACCAGGACACTTCACGGTTTATCGGTTCTTTCAGACAGTCCCGCTATTTCGAACTTGTTCTTCTCTCCACCATGCCCGAAGCAGTAGAGGCCATGGAATCAGGGACTATAGACGCCATTATTCACCTCAGGCAGGACTTCTCAAAAAAGCTGAAGACTTCCGGAGATGCGCCTATGCAGGTCATCGTAAACGGAGTGGATGCGAATACCGCGCGTATTCTTTCGGGATATATAGAGGGCGCATGGATCAGGTGGCTCGGACATGAGGCAATGGCAGAGGGAGCAACCCTCAAAATACCTGTGCAGATGGAGCATCGGGTCTGGTTCAACAGCGAACTGAGAAGCCGCAACTACCTCGTACCCGGACTCATAGCTATCATCATGACACTGATCGGGGCACTGCTGACCGCCATGGTAATGGCCCGGGAGTGGGAACGCGGCACCATGGAGGCGCTTATGGTCACTCCTGTCGCACGGAGAGAAATAATCCTCGGCAAGCTCATCCCCTACTTTGCACTCGGCATAGGCGGCATGGCGTTGTCCGTACTTCTGGCGGTCTTCCTGTTCAATGTGCCGCTGAGAGGGTCGGTGATCGTGCTCTTTGCGGCTTCATCGCTTTTCCTGCTTACTGCATTAGGGATGGGGCTTCTCATCTCGATCCTTGCGAAGAACCAGTTTGTTGCGGGCCAGGCAGCGATAATCGTGACCTTTCTCCCTGCGTTCATACTCTCCGGCTTCATCTTCGACATCAACAGCATGCCCGCACCGATACAGGTGATCACCCATCTTATCGCCGCACGGTATTTTGTGGCGATACTCCAGACGATATTCCTCGCGGGCAATGTCTGGTCCGTGATCGCATGGAATGCACTGGCCCTGGTGGTCATGTCGACGGTATTCCTCGGTATCAGCCGGCGGAAATTCCGGAAACGTCTTGAATAGAGGATAGCCATGTGGAGAAGAGTTTTTGCGCTGACAGTCAAAGAATTCCTTGCCCTTCTGAAAGATAAGAAGAGCAGGCTGGTGGTTTTTATTCCACCCCTGGTCCAGTTGCTCGTCTTCGGCTACGCGGCGACCTTCGACCTGAAGAACATCCCGTTTGCGGTTTATAATGAGGACAGCGGAAGCGCTTCAAGAGAGCTGCTCTCCCGTTTCAGGGGTTCCGGGAATTTCACCGAGGTTGCAACACTCCGGAACGAAGGGGAAATCTCTCCCGTCATCAACCGGCAAAAAGCGCTTCTCGTTATTCACATAGGACCGGAATTCAACCGTAATCTTCTGAAGGGTAGGACGAGCCCGGTGCAGGTCATTGTAGACGGCAGGAATTCAAATACAGCCATGCTCGCCATGAATTATGCCAGAACAATAGTGAACGAATTCAACAGAACGTGGAGTGAACGTTCAGGAAAACCCGGCCCCCCTGCTCACCTTGTGACCCGCGCATGGTTCAATCCGAACCTTGAAAGCCGGTGGTTCATTGTTCCCGGTATTGTCGGCCTCCTTACCCTTGTCGTCACCACACTGGTCACCGCCCTCTCAGTCGCCCGGGAGCGTGAGCAGGGCACGTTCGACCAGCTGCTGGTAACCCCGATCCGTCCTGTTGAAATTATCATGGGGAAAACACTCCCCGGATTTTTCATCGGGATTGCCGAAGCCACGATAATCATTCTCGCAACGGTATTCTGGTTCGATATCCCTTTGCGCGGAAGCGTACTCACACTCTATACGGGCATAATCCTTTTCATCCTGTCCGCCATCGGAATCGGACTGATGATCTCCTCCCTTGCGGTCACCCAGCAGCAGGGACTACTGGGCGCTTTCCTGTTTCTTGTCCCCGCGATTATTCTGTCGGGCTTCACGACGCCCATTGCCAATATGCCGCCATTCCTGCAGGACCTTACCCTCCTGAATCCCCTGAGATACTTCATGGTAATTCTGCGCGGAGTTTTTCTGGAAGGAGCGCCCTTTCACCGGCTGATCAATCAATTCTGGCCTATGGCCGTGATCGGTATGGTGAACCTGACTATTGCAGGATGGCTCTTCCGCCATCGTTTGTATTAGTCTTCATCATTCATACAATAATTGATCGACTTCGGTCCTTTTGTTTTCTTTGCCTCTACCTCTACCTTTCCGTATCCTCTCTTTCAATTCGCTTTTACCAGGACATTTCGATTATAATAAAAGGCTTTGTTGCCGGAGACCATTCCCTGCAGCAACCCAATACAATACACTGGAGAATCAAATGAGTAGTGTGAAGTGTGAAGATTTCAGAAATATTGCGATTATTGCGCATGTAGACCACGGGAAGACCACCCTCCTGGACGGTATGCTGAAGCAGGCCGGCATATTCCGTTCCCCGGAAAAGATGCAGGAGCGTATCATGGACTCGATAGACATCGAGCGTGAACGCGGCATCACAATCATGGCAAAGAACACGGCAGTTGAGTATAACGGCGTGAAGATAAATATCGTCGATACCCCCGGCCATGCCGATTTCGGCGGAGAGGTTGAACGGACACTCAAGATGGTAGACGGCGTTCTGCTCCTTGTCGATGCATCCGAGGGTCCCCTGCCGCAGACACGCTTTGTCCTGAAAAAGGCACTTGAACTGGGGCTCCCGCCGGTCCTTGTCGTGAATAAGATAGACAGGGCAGACGCGAGGATACAGGAAGTCCTGAACGAGGTCTATGACCTCTTCATCGATCTCGATGCCACAGAAGAGCAGCTTGACTTTCCAGTGCTCTACACAAATGCAAAGGCGGGTACTGCTACAACAGACCTGTCGCATGAATCTTCGGACCTTCAGCCGCTCTTCGAAACGATCCTGAATACCATCCCTCCGCCCGGAGATGACGCGACCGCTACCCTTCAGCTTCTTGTCACGAACATCGACTACGACGATTATGTGGGAAGGCTGGCCATCGGGCGCATCTTCTCAGGGACCGTCCGGATCGGGGATATCGTGGCTATGGTAAAGTCTGACGGCGGGACGATAAAAACAAAGGTCACCTCGCTCTATACTTTTCAGGGCCTTGATCGGCTTCCGGTAAAAGAAGCAGTTGCGGGAGATATCGTTTCTCTTGCGGGTATTGAGGGGATAACCATAGGCGATACGATCACAAGCGCCGAGACGCCCATGCCTCTCCCACGGATAATTGTTGATGAACCTACGATCTCCATCGTCTTTCAGGTCAATACCTCTCCGTTCGCCGGGAGGGAAGGGACTTATGTGACGTCGAGGCATCTGCGGGAGCGTCTCGAAAAGGAGCTCCTCTATAATGTTGCGATCAGGGCCGATTTCTCCGGCACCGATTCCTTCATTGTTCAGGGAAGGGGAGAACTCCAGCTTGCCATCCTCATCGAGATGATGAGAAGAGAGGGATACGAAATGGCGGTCTCGATGCCCGAGATCATTACAAAGACCGTTAACGGAGCCGTCCATGAGCCGATGGAAATCCTTGTCATAGACGTGCCGGAAGAATTCGTCGGAGTGGTAACCCAGCAGGCGGGCATAAGACGGGGCAAGCTCCAGAAGATGCAGAACAACGGATATGGCAGGGTGAGGATAGAATTCCGGATCCCGTCACGCGGACTCATAGGCTTCAGGTCCCAGTTCCTCACCGACACAAGGGGTACAGGCCTTCTCAACCATATCTTTGACGGCTATGAGCCCTGGCAGGGGTCGATCACCAAGAGACAGACCGGCGCACTCGTTGCCGACAGGCCTGGAAAATCCACGATCTATGCCCTTCACCACCTCCAGCCGCGCGGGGTCATTTTTATCAGGGAGAACACGCCCGTATACGAGGGTATGATCATCGGAGAAAACTCGCGTGACAATGACCTTGATGTGAATGTAATCAAGGAAAAGAAACTCACGAATATGCGGGCGGCGAATGCCGACGAGGCCCTGCAGCTTGTTCCTCCCAGGCTCATGAGCCTGGAGCAGGCGATCGAGTTCGTCAGGGAAGATGAACTTGTTGAGGTGACACTCCAGTCCATCCGGCTGCGGAAGAAGGTGCTCGACGCAAACAAGAGGCCAAAGCTCAGCAAGGAGTAATGCTCCCGGGATACGAAACAGAATGGTATCCGTTTCATTTTTTATGCTCTCGAAGGAGGACCAATGAAGGTCGCGATTACAGGCTTATCGAATTCAGGAAAAACAACAGTCTTCAATGCACTGACAGGACTGAACAGTGATACGACAATCTATCCGACAATCTCCGGCGAACCGAATATCGGGGTCGTAAAGGTGCCCGATCCGGAAATTGATACGCTTTCCGGAATCTATATGCCGAAAAAGACAACCTACGCCACAATTGAATATCTTGACTACATCGGTCTGACCAAGGGTGATTTCAAACAGAACAGGAAGGTCTTCGACCTGATAAAGGACGTTGACACTATCGTCCATGTCGTGAGGACCTTTTCCGATGAGTCTGTGGTCCATCCGTTGGAAAGCATAAACCCTGTGAGGGATATTGAAACGCTTGAACTCGAACTGGTCTTTGCCGACCTTGCGCTCGTTGAAACCCGCCTCGAACGTATGGAGGACGGAAAAAAACGGGGGAAGAAACCTGACGAGTCAGAAAGGAAACTGCTCCTGAAATGCCGGGATTTCCTTATGCAGGAAACTGCGCTGAGAGACGTGGAATTCACCACAGAGGAGATGAAGGCGATGAGCCAGTTGCAGTTTGTCTCATCCATTCCGAAAGTTATTGTACTCAATACCGGCGAAAGGGATGGCGACACAGAGGATGCCCAGACACTTGAAGCAGCATTGCTGAACCGGTATCCGGCTGCGCACACCATTGCCCTCTGCGGCAAAATCGAGATGGAGATCGCACAGCTTCCCGAGGATGAAAAGGGGCCTTTCCTCGAGGAACTCGGCATCAAGGAACCTGCGGCAAACAGACTTATACAGATATGCTATAAGATCCTCGGGCTCATATCGTTCGTTACGGTAGGAGACGACGAAGTGAGGGCCTGGACTATCAGGAGCAAGACGAATACAGTGACTGCGGCGGGAAAAATCCATTCAGACATCGAGAGAGGGTTTATTAGGGCTGAAGTCATTTCCTATAGTGACTTCATGAAATCAGGAGACATGCATACGGCAAGGGAAAAGGGCCTCCTGAGGCTTGAAGGCAAGACATATGAAGTACAGGACGGGGATATTATCAATTTCAGGTTCAATGTGTAGGCCTGATCAGAATTGTCCAAAATATTCAGACAAAGGGAAATAGCTTAATTTCCGAATCGAAATAAACTCCCTCTCTTTATGGTCAAACCTTTGCCTGACTTCAATGGTGTTCCACTATAGAAAGCTGAGCCCTCCGCTTCGTCTTCCCGAAAGGCAAAAGCCTATTCGGGATTACCCGTGATTTCAATTCGGAAATTAAGCTATATCCCTGGGGTTCTTGTATAGTGAACTATTTATTTTGGACAGGCCTAAAGCCTGATCAAAGAGAAGCCGAGATATCTGTTCGTGCAGCAAGTTGCTGAGTTTCCGGAAATTTCGTGACCGATATAAAAAAAGCTTGACAACCAGTCTGAATTGCGATATGTTTGAAGTAAGAAGAGCGGGCTTACCAAAAGTGGTGGACTTGCTCCTCTCGAACTCAGCACTAAAGTTGTAAGGTCGTAGGACGTAAAGTTGCAGACGTTAAAAGTCTTTAGCTGTATGTCTCAAGATGTACAATTTGCTGAGAAAGAGGGGAAGCAAGCACCACTTTTTTATTGTCTTCTCTCCGTTTTATTCCTTCTCCAAGTCTAACACACTGAATTATTCATAAATTCTGTCACATCTGTCCGAAATAAATTGAGTACCTTGCTGGGAATAAGGGGATATGAGCCTGGCTAAAAAACTATGATTTATGTCCTCTGTCATTCCCCGACTTGATCCCCCGATCAAGTCGGAGGACCGAATCCAGTATCGAAAGGTTTTGGGAAAAGAACTGGATTATCCGGTCAAGCCGGATAATGACAACCATTGGGACAGAGTTCGCTATGAATAATCCAGGTTAGCGCGGCAGGAATATCTTTGCAGGGTTAAGAAAGAAAGGGAAGGAGAGATTTCTCTCCTTCCCCCGGAGTTTTTTCCTAAAACATATATCCTATTTGTCCGCCGACTCTCCAGTTGCTGAGTTCGAAATCGTCGTGCTTGAATTCCTCGGTTATCTGATATTTCCCGTTAAAGCCGATAAATACCTTCTCAAACATGTAGTTGACGTCGACGAAGAACTGTCCGCCGAATACCCAGTCATCCGTGCTGTCGGACCCATGCCCGTCCGAAATCTTGAATTCGCTGTAGTTGTACGATACTCCCGCACCCAGATCGACAACGAGGTAGGGGCTAATCGGCAAGGCATATTTGGCATTCAATTCGACAGGAACATAGGTCAATTCTGTGTCGTAAGGACCGATTTCTCCTTCGGGATGGGCATATCCGGCCTCAAGACCGAGATAGAGCTGCGGCACAAGCTGGGTATAGCCTTCCAGTCCGATATAGAGCGCCTTATCGACATCTGCGTCACCCAAATCTCCGTTCGTAAATTCTATGTATCCGAGTTTCACCGCGAGGTTCCCTACTCCGAGCGACGCCTTTTCCGCTGCGTATGCCGATGCACTGACGAACACAAGCAAAAACATTAATGTTACTACAATCGTTTTTTTCATGTCTGTATCACCTCCTTTCTGTTCTTTTCCCCGGGGGTTCCGTCAGGTTGTCCGGAGAAATGAGTTGTCTTCTGCAACAGTTCATTGTGCTTTACAACCTGAATGCTCCATTCAATGTGTTATCCATACCTCTTCTACTTCTAAAAAAAGGATACTGAAATAAGCCTGAATATTCAAGCATAATCCTGCTTTTTGGATGTTGTGTTTCTCAAAGACGTCTCAGTTTCACAACCGTAGCACCCCAGCTTCCGGCATCTCCTCCGGCAAGAGCAAATGAAGTGACCTCGGGTAAACGTTTCAGGACGGCATGGACGGTCTCGCGGAGCATGCCGGTCCCTTTTCCGTGAATAACCCGGACTTCGAAGATTCCCTTTCCCCTGCAGGCAGTGAGATATTCCGGAAGGAGGTTTTTCACTTCAGCAGGATGAAAGGTATGCAGGTCGAGCACACCGTCAATCGGAATCTCAACCGGCTCCGGTTCTTTTTCCATGTACTCATCCATATCGTAACGTCTTTGTCCGTTAAGCAACTATTTCCTGAATATCACGGCACCAATATGCCATATATCTTCCTCATAATACCCTCTGTCTGATTACAGTGTATCAACATGTACAGGCAGAGGCAACTGAACAGCCCTGTGTTTATGATTTTTAAAGCCCTGACTCACTGCATATTGTTCCTGAATACTGCATTTGAAGGCTGATTTCCCCTGTCCACCTTGTATGCCGTACCTGCTGTTGTTACAATATATATATGAACTTGCAATGATTCTGTCCTTTCAGGGAAACCGTTACGGGAGGTCCGTTGAGGTTTCCGGGGAAGCTTGGTATTTTTCAGGAGCGCAGAAAAAGGAGACACCATGAAAACTGCACGAATTATTATGGCAACTCTGGCATGGATCATCACCGCCATGCTCATGATACCGCGCGGGCTGCCGGCGCAAGATTCCGGAGCCCTGGAGCAGACTGAAAAGTTCAGCAAGGAAGAGCTCTCTCAGATGCTTGCTCCGATCGCCCTCTATCCCGATTCGCTGATCGCCCAGATACTGATGGCATCGACCTATCCGATCGAGGTAGTCGAAGCCGAGCGCTGGTTGCATCAGAACAAGGGATTGAAAGGCGATTCACTGGACAATGCTCTGCAGCTGAAACCCTGGGACCCGAGCGTAAAATCGCTCTGTCATTTCCCGGATATCCTTTTCGCCATGAGTGATAAACTTGACCAGACCAGAAAACTGGGAGATGCATTTCTTGTCCAGGAAGATGAAGTAATGTACGTCATCCAGGAACTGCGCGGGAAAGCCCGTGATCAGGGAAATCTCAAGACGACCGCAGAACAGCAAGTCATCGTCGAGAGGGAGATTGTCAGGATCGAACCGGTTGACTCCCGGGTGATCTATGTGCCGGTCTATGACCCTCTTTCTGTCTATGGGCCATGGTGGTATCCCGCTTATCCACCTTATTACTGGTACTACCCGCCGGGGTATATTATTACCGGTGGCTATATCAGCTATGGACCCCCGATTTTTATTGGAATCGGATTCTGGTCCTGGACATGGTTCGACTGGCATGTCCATCACATCTATATAGACGACCATAAAACGAAACGATTTCACAGACACCGCGATAGGCGTGATTCCGGAACGGTTTTCTGGCGTCATGACCCCCGTCACAGGAGAGGGGTTGCCTACAGGGACAGGAGAACAAGTGAACGCTTCGGGGCAAAACCCAAAGCGTCAGGTATATCTCCGGCGAGTCAGGAAATACGGGGATACCCGCCAAAAAGTTACAGGAAAAAGGCATCGGAACCACCGCGACGCCCTGTCGAGGTCCGGAAAGGAACACCTGCTCCTATTGTCAGAACCGAACCGAAAAGAATTCAGCAGACTCCGATGCGGGATACTCCCTTCAGGGGGATCGATAATGGAAATTTTGAGCGAAGGGCCGGTGAACGCGGAGGCGAAAGCCGCAGGAGCATGGAAACAATACGTCCGGGAAGTAGGGTAAGACAGCAGGATGACGGATTCCGGGACAGCGGGAGAGGTGGGGTATTCCGCAGGTAGAGAATCGGAAATCCGTCCTGAATTTTTCAGGGTTGATACATGCACGACGGAGGAAAATAAATGAATATTCTCATATCTCATGAAAAGGGAAAGACTCATTGGTTGTCTTTGCTGTCCTGCCTCATTACCTTTGCAGTATTCCTGCTGGCAGTTGTCCCGGACTCGCATGCAGAGAACATAAAGCAGAAAAACTTTCGCTCACCCGAAGAAGCGGCGGCAGCTCTTGTCGCTGCAGTCAAGGCACATGACCTGAACGACATGCTCGCAATCCTTGGTTCCGGGAGCAGGGAACTGATCTCTTCCGGTGATGAAGCCTCAGACAGGACCGGACGTGAAAAATTCCTCAGGGCGTATAACGAAATGCATACCTTTTCGCAGAAATCTGCCGATACAATGATTCTTTCAGTAGGCGCCGACAGCTGGCCCATGCCCATCCCTATTGTGAAGAAGGTCTCCGTATGGGTTTTCGACACGCAAAAAGGAAGGCAGGAGATCCTGGACCGGAGAATAGGCAGAAATGAATTGCACGTTATGGAGGTGCTGCACGCCTATGTCGATGCTCAGCATGAATATGCCACGAAGGATTGTGGCGGCAGCGGCAAAGTCGAGTTCGCTCAGAGAATAATGAGCGCCGAAGGGAAACACGACGGCCTCTACTGGGCAGCCAAAGAAGGCGAGGAAGAAAGTCCGCTGGGACCACTGGTAGCTCAGGCTGCAAA
>JAKLQR010000337.1 GCA_022013235.1 Thermodesulfovibrionales bacterium
AAAAAATGCAATGGGTCAATCAAATGTTTGGTATGCTGATAATCCAGTAAATATAAAATTTAAAGAAAATGTTCTTGATTACATTGACAATTACAAAAAAGGTAACAAGTTTATTAAACCAAAAAGTAAAGCTCCAAAAGAGATTGATCCCTATTTAAGAATTAAAATTGAAAAAATAGCAATCTCTTTAGTTAAAGATCATTATACAAAAATTGGTTATACGGAAGTTCTGTTGAAAGAGATAATGTCGGATGGGATCTTGAAGCAATCCATGATGATAAACTTTTACGTTTAGAAGTGAAAGGACTATCACAAAATGATATAGTTTTCGACTTGACGCCTAATGAATATCAAAAGATGAAACAATATCACGAGAACTATAAATTATGTATTGTTATTAATGCCCTTCAAAAAACCCCTCAGTTGTACATTTTTTCTTATTCATTCGATAGTGGAAATTGGGAAGATGATAGAAACAATAAGTTGACTATCAATGAAATAATAAGTGCAAGAATGACGTCAAATAAAAAATCTGCTTAATAATTACCTCCCTGTAACCCCTTGTAACCCCATAGAGGTAACACAAAGAAGGTTAATGGTTAACGGTTTAGAATAAGGGTAACCTCTCAGTTACCCCGAAAAATCTGATAGGGGTTACTCTGCAAGCCTTGATAGACAAGGCTTTACACAATCGGTAACCTGGGTAACCTCTATTTACAACAACACATAGGATAGAAAAACTACTGAGGGAAAATCAGAGAGAAAAACTATATTGTAACTATATAGTAGACATCCGGAAATATACAGAAATATGGGGTAAACCTTACCTTTACAGAGATTTAATAACAGATTGAAAAACTGAGTTTTAAAGGGTTTTTTGCAGAGGTAAGGTTACCCGTTATCATAGTTGACACGGAAGAGGTCAGGGGTTCAATACCCCTCGTGCCTACCATATAATTCAGCATAATTCAGCACCTTCCTGATTATCCCTTCACAAAAGGAACTTCAGCAAAAAAAATGCAGTTCACACCGCGGTTTGACAAGGGTTCGTTTTTTTACGATACTTTATCTAGTAAAAATAAACATAAAAACCAATGGACCGGTGTATTCTTGTCATTTTCCACGGGAGGGACAGGGAGGCAAACGATGAATGATACGCGTAAGACAAAAGATGAGTTAATCAGAGAACTCAGGTCGCTGAGAAGAAAAGTGACTGCACTCGAAAAAAGTAAAGAAGGAGCGGGGGCAATCCTCCGGGAAGGTAAAGCCAAAAAGAAATCGGTACACAAAGCAGAGACATTTCGGGATTTTCTTGAAGACTCACCGCTTCCCTATCAATCTCTGGACAAGAATGGGATTATACTCGATATCAACCAGATATGGCTTGACATCTTAGGCTACAAGCGCAAAGAGGTAGTCGGCCGCCATTTTAACGATTTTCTCGCTCCTGACTATCATGAAAAATTCGGGGAATGCTTCCGGCAGTTCAAACAAACAAACACAGCAAATAATATTGAACTGGAACTGGTTCAAAAAAACGGCATACGGAAAATGCTCTCCTTTCATGGAAAAATCAAGCTGGATGAAAAAGGCAATTTTCTGAGGACGCATTGTATTTTTCAGGACATTACCGGGCAACAGAAAGCAGAGAAAGAACTAAGATTTTCGCGGGAAAAATATCAGTATTTGGTTGAAAATCTCAATGATGCAATATACACCGTAAGCCCTGAGGGAATTATTCTGTATGTCAGTCCTGTTATTAAAAATATCCTCGGGTATACTCCACCAGAGCTGATCGGACGCCCCTTTGCCGAATTGATTCATCCGGAGGATCTGGACCGCATAATGAAGGAATTCCGTGATGTGCTGGCAGGCCGCTTGTATCCGGGCGAGTATCGCTTGATCAAGAAAAACGGTGCGTCCTGCTGGGTGCGAACATCCAGTCGTCCTCTCTATGAAAATAACCGCGTAGTCTGGATACACGGCATACTCGCAGAAATCACCGAGCGTAAAGATATGGAAGAAGCGTTGAAGAAAAGCTACGACGAACTCAGGTTAATACTCGACGCGACAACAGAAGGCATCTGGCAGCGGGATTTTATGAAGAATAAGCTTTATTTCAGTGAAAAATGGTATACCATGCTGGGATATGAGCCATTCGAATTCCCCGCTTCACATGAGAACTGGAAAGCCCTCCTTCACCCTGAGGACAGGAAGCAAGCCCTTGCTGTTGCTGAGAAATATCTCGAAACCAAACCTGACAAGCATGAAAATGAATTCCGGTTGAAGACAAAAGACGGTCAATACCGGTGGATCAGATCTCATGCAAAGGTTGTGGAGCGGGATAAAAATGGTGAAGCGGTAAGGTTGATCGGCCACCATCAGGACATCACCGAATATAAATTGGCAGAGGAAATAATAAAGGATCAGGCGAAATTCCTCAAGACGCTGATTGATACGATTCCCATTCCAGTATTCTATAAAGACAGAGAGGGTCACTATACTGGATTCAATAAAGCATTTGAGACATTTGTGGGCAAGTCAGGGGATCAGATGCTCGGGAAAAATGTGTTTGAAGTATATGAAAGAGAACCCAAGGAGATTCCTGAAAGATACTACGAATCGGACCAGGAACTCCTTGAGCATCCGGGCACATATCATTATGAATGGAAGATGATGAATATATCCGGCGAACTCCGGGACGTTATTATCGACAAAGCGACTATACTTGGCGACCGCAATTCGATAGAAGGGATAATAGGCGTGATGACAGATATTACCGAACGCAAAAAGGCCGAGAATATTTTGGCAGAAAAGATGCATGAGCTTGAAAGGCTGAACAGGCTTTTTATAGGAAGAGAGCATCGGATGGTTGAGCTTAAAAAAGAGGTGAATGCCCTCCTCGAGCAACTGGGGCAGAAAAAGAAGTACAAGGCTCCTGACCAGGCCGAACCTTCTATGGGACCG
>JAKLQR010000338.1 GCA_022013235.1 Thermodesulfovibrionales bacterium
ATAATTTCAACGAGTTATATTGTTAAGCTAATGAATGTAACTTAACAATTGTTAATATATTTGCATCACATTAACACAATAGTATAGAAAAATTCAAATATGCTGGAGCAGGATGAGGTTATTAATGTCCTATCATCTCAGGCGGAGATGCCTGCAATTCCTTTATCTATAGAAATTATGTTCAGTGAGCAAAATTTAAGAACTCTATATATTTCGAAAAGAAAATTACCATACGAGAAAAGTATTCAAAAAAATTACAATTTCTCCGTTACCTCCCCTACCTTCACCTTCTGAATCTCTTTCGTCTTTCTGTCCTTGATCTCAACAAGGCCGTCTTTCAGGTTCTTTTCTCCTATAATGATTTGAGCGGGGATGCCGATCAGGTCTGCGTCTTTAAACTTTACCCCGGCCCTCTCATCACGGTCATCGAGAAGGACATCAATGCCTTTTCCGGTTAACTCATTATAGAGTTTCTCAGCCGTCTCCACGGTTTTTGCATCGTTCATATTCAGGGGCAGAATCACGACATCAAAAGGAGCGATGCTTTTAGGCCAGATGATACCGTCCTTGTCATGGTTCTGTTCGATTGCTGCAGCGGCAATCCTTGCGGGTCCGATGCCGTAGCTTCCCATAATAAGGGGGATTTCCTGCCCTTTTTCATCAAGATAGAATGCTTTCAGGGGCACCGAGTATTTCGTCCCCAGTTTGAAGATATTCCCGATCTCGATCACTTTTTCTATCCGTATGGGAGCATTGCACCCGGCACACAGGTCGCCTTCTTTTGCGAGGGTTATATCATGCCATTCTGCAGTAAAATCCTTTCCGGGTCTGATACCCTTTGCATGATAATGCTGCTTGTTCGCGCCACTTACATAGGCGCCCTCCTGAAGAGAAATGTCTGCTACAATCCTGATTTTTTGGTCCATCGGCCCTATGAAGCCGGCTTCAACACCGAGGATATCTTTCACCTCCTGCTTTTGCGCAGGCCTGTGAGTACCGATGAGCCTGTTCATCTTCTTTTCGTGCATTTCCTGATCCCCTCTTACGACGGCGAGAACCGCTCCGTTATCACTGATAAGCAGCAGGCTTTTCAGAAAATATTCGGGCTTGATTTTCAGGAAACTTGACACTTCCGCTACAGTCCGTTTCTCCGGTGTGTGCACCTCCTCAAAGGCCCAATCTTTTATCTCTATCTTCTTCGGATTCGAAAGGGCAAGCTCTACATTTGCGGCATAACCGCAGGAATCGCAGAGCACGATCTCGTCCTCACCGGAAGGGCTCGGCGCCATGAACTCATGAGAAACTGCGCCGCCCATCATGCCGGGGTCTGACTGGACCATAGAGAAATTAAGCCCGCATCGTGAAAATATTTTATGATACGCAGCAGCATGGAGCTGATAGTTTTTTTCGAGCCCCTCTTCGTCCGCGTCAAAACTGTAGCTGTCCTTCATGAGGAATTCCCTCGTCCTGAGAACGCCGCTCTTCGGCCTTGCCTCGTCTCTCAGCTTCGTCTGTATCTGATACCACACCTGCGGGAGGTCTCTGTATGAGCGTATCTCTTTCTGCGCAAGCCACGTCATGATCTCCTCATGGGTCATGCCGAGGCACATGTCCCGGCCCGTCCTGTCTTTCAGCCTGAACATCTCTTCTCCGATAACAGACCATCTGCCGGTCTCCTGCCATATTTCAGCCGGATGCAGCGCGGGCAGGGCAATCTCCTGCGCACCTATGGCGTCCATCTCATCCCTGAGAATCCTGGTTATCTTCCGCATGAGAGAAAGCCCGAGGGGAAGATATATATAAAGACCTGCAGCAAGCTGTCTGACATAGCCTGCCCGCACCATGAGAATATGGCTTATCGCCTCTGCGTCGGCAGGGATTTCCCGTAATGTCGGGATGAGCATCTTCGAAAATCGCATCTGTTTGCTCCTTTCTGCAGTGTTTATAACAGGAATAAAATACGCGGTTTCAGTACACTACTATAGAAAAATCTGAGAAAAAAGTGTTAAATTAATTCATTCCGAGGAGGTGCGTACCTTGCTGAAAAGAATGCCAATTACCCCAGCCGGTTATCAGAAACTGCAGGAGGAACTCAAAAAACTTCTCAAGGTCGAGAGACCGCAAAATATAAAAGATATTTCCGAGGCAAGGGCCCACGGCGATCTTTCCGAGAATGCGGAATATCATGCAGCCAAGGAGAGGCAGTCGTTTATCGAGGGAAGAATACAGGACCTGAAGACAAAACTCGCCCTTGCGGATGTTATTGATCCTTCAATGATATCACAGGACAGGATCGCCTTTGGCGCCACGGTCAGGGTAATCGACGTCGACACGGACGAGGAAAAGGTCTTCCAGCTTGTCGGCCAGGAAGAAGCCGATGTGAAAAACGGGAGGATATCCATCATTTCTCCTGTCGGGAGGGCCCTTCTCAATAAAGAGATAGGAGATGTCGTAACGATCAAAGCCCCTGCAAAAACCATGGAGTATGAGATTTTAGAGATAAGATTTGAATAGTTATTTCAGAGCAAAAGTACTGAGTAACACCCCCTTAAACGCAAATACTTTTCTTCTCATTCTTCAGCCTGTGGAACAGGTGCGCGAACCGGTTCCGGGGCAATTCTATATGATAGAGACCGGCAGTTCATATGATCCCCTCCTGAAGAGACCGTTCAGTTACCTGCGCAGAACCCCTGAGGGGATACAGTTTCTCTATTCAATAAGGGGCAAAGGTACACGCTTGATGAGAGATTTTCAGCCCGGGAAAAATGTACAGGCTATCGGACCGCTCGGTAATGGCTATCCAAAGGCGGGGACAAGAAATACCCCGGTTTTAATCGCAGGGGGTACCGGTGTCGCCTCCATCTTTTCCCTTGCAGCGCAATTGCCAAGCAAGGCATATATTCTGTATGGCGCCCGATGCAATGAAGACCTTATTTTACTCAACGAGGTGAAGGAACTGGAACACAGGGATATCGTCTGTATTGACTGCACTGACGACGGTTCTTGCGGCATGAAGGGTACGGTCATTGATGCTCTGAACGAACTTATCGCCACTGATTTTTCAAGAATCCCTTCTCCCCTGCTCTATGCATGCGGTCCGAGACCGATGCTCGAAAGTTTATCCCAAATTGCGCGGGAGAAGGAGTTGAAAGGATATGTTTCCCTGGAAGAACACATGGCTTGCGGATTCGGCGCATGTCTTGGCTGTACAGTCAGTACGGTGAAAGGGAACAAGCGGGTCTGCAAGGAAGGGCCGGTCTTTCCGATCAGGGAGATAGTGTGGTAAGGGAACTAAGCGTCGCGTTAGGAAAACTTAAGCTGAAGAACCCTGTCATGACTGCTTCAGGCACATTCGGGTATGGAGAAGAATATGCACAATTCGTCGACCTGAATGCACTTGGCGCCGTGGTGGTAAAGGGCATATCTTTAAAACCGATGGAGGGGAATCCTTCTCCAAGGATCTGCGAGACTTCATGCGGCATGCTGAACGCTATCGGCCTCCAGAATATAGGGGTAAAGAAATTCCTGAAAGAAAAATTGCCTTATCTGAGGCAATTCGATACAAAAATCGTCGTAAATGTGTTTGGCAGTACCGTGCAGGAATACCTCAGGCTATCTAAGATGCTCGATGACGCCGGAGTTGACGGCATCGAACTGAATGTCTCCTGCCCGAATGTGAAAAAAGGGGGGATTGCATTCGGTACGGACAGGAAAGTGCTCGCAAGACTTGTTTCGACGGTGAAAAAGGCAGTAAAGAATGCTGTAGTGATTACGAAACTGTCCCCCAATGTCCCAAGCATACCTGAATTCTCCCGGACAGTGGAAGAGGCGGGGAGTGATGTGATCTCACTCATCAATACCCTGCCCGGTATGGCCATCGACATCGAAACCCGGAAGCCGAAACTGGCCAACGTCACCGGAGGACTGTCAGGCCCTGCCATTAAACCGGTTGCGGTGAGAATGGTCTGGGAAGCAGCCAGGTCAGTCGCGGTCCCTGTAATAGGGATAGGCGGTATTGTAAAAACAGAGGACGCAATAGAGTTCATGCTTGCAGGCGCTTCAGCTATACAGGTGGGCACAGGGAACTTCATCAATCCCCGCGCAACAGTAGAAATTGCACAGGGAATCGCAACATATTTAGAAAAAAATGGTATAAATGATATAAAAGATCTTATAGGGAAATTGCATGTCTTCTGACCCAATCATAACGTTGACCACGGATTTCGGGGACAGGAACCCTTTCTCGGGAATCATGAAAGGAGTAATCCTCAACATCAACCCTGCGGTGAACATCGTTGACATCACTCATAACATCTCTCCTCATACTATCCTCGAAGCCGCATATTCACTGGAGATGAGTTCCCCGGTCTTTCCGAACAAAACAATCCATGTGGCCGTGGTCGATCCCGAAGTGGGGTCACCCCGCAGGCCCATCATCGTCGCAACTGATCATCATTACTTCGTAGGACCTGACAATGGAATATTCTCCCGTGTGTATCTTCAAACCGGGAGCATCCAGGTAATCCATGTCACGGGAGAGCATTATTTCCTGCCCGGCAGGAGTTCGACTTTTGACGGCAGAGATGTGTTCGCTCCTGTAGCAGCCTGGCTTGCCAAGGGGATCAATATTCTCAAATTCGGGGACCCGATTACGGATTATATAACCCTGCCTCTCCCGACGCCCTCAATGCCCGCAGAGCATATTATCGAGGGAGAGATTATCTATATAGACACTTTCGGCAATGCTATATCGAATATACAGAAGCAACAGATCGCTCATCTCATGGAGAAGAATCCCGAGGGGAAATTCCGGGTCATGATAAAGGGGACCGAAGCTCCTCTCAAAACCTACTACTCACAGGTTGGCGATAAGAATCTCTATTCATTGATCAACAGCTTTGGGTATCTTGAATTCTTTGCGAACAGAGGGAACGCTGCTTCGGAGTTCGCCATACAAGTCGGGGAAAAGGTCGGCGTCATCCTGACCAACTCCTCACCATAGTTTAAGGAGGCTGACATGTCACAAAAACCAGGGGTTGTGTATATCTTTCTCCTGCTGTTGCTCCTGGCAGGCTGCGATTTTATGCAGAAACAAGCCTTAATGCAGGACCGGTATCCTTCCTACCCCGTGGATATCCAGCAGGCTGTCAAAGAAGGGCAGCTAATGAAAGGCATGGATCAGGAGCAGGTCTTTCTCGCGCTCGGTTCCACCGTCTGTAAAACAACCGGATTCTACGGAGACAAGCCTGTCGAGATCTGGTCATATGAAAAACATCAGGAGCAGGTCGCCGAGACCTATGCCGGCACCTATGACTGTCTGAAGGCGGACTTCAGAGTATATTTTGAGAACGGCAGGGTAATCGGGTGGGAAGATCAGTGAGATTACCCTCATGCTGACCACAAAAGAGGCGATCGAGAAGAGGCGAAGCATCAGAAAATTTAAGCCGGATCCGGTTCCGGATGAGGTTATCAAAGCGCTCCTCGATGCTGCACGATTGGCTCCATCAGGATGCAACGCGCAACCGTGGCGGTTTAAAATTGCGAAAGATACCGCTACAAAATTGAAACTTGCCGAGGCTGCGCACCGGCAACCCTTTATCGCAAAAGCTCCGGTAGTTCTCGTCTGCTGTGCAGATATCCAGGGATATATTGAGGGCACCATCTCTTCGATTCAGGACCTCGGCAGGACCGGATCGGTCGAGGACAGAGTTGTGACGCTCATCCTTGAACGAACGGAAAAAATGAAAGCATTGAAGGCTGAAGAACTTGCCCCGAGGGTCGCGTTTAACGTTGCCATTGCAGTAGAGCATATTGTATTGCGGGCGCTGGATTTCGGGCTCGGCACCTGCTGGGTGCGCCTCATCGATGAACAGATGGTCAGAGATATGTTCGGCTGGGACAAAAATATTCATGTCGTTGCCCTTCTTCCTATCGGGTTCCCTGCGGAATCTCCCCCGCCCCGAAGAAGACTGAATATGAATGATATCATTATCAGATAACCCTAAACCGGCATACTGCGCAGCGTTATGCTTTTCTCAACAAGCAGATGGACGAGATACTCAAACAAGCCATAATGAAAAAATGACCGGCTCAGCCCCCTGGTTTCACCAGGATTCCGAGACAGGCCTCTGAATTGTCCGGCCCTGTTTTTTCAAAATACCTGACCCTCCGTTCCACGCAATAATGATACCTCAAATTCGTGTATAATACGGGTTGTGCTTGTGATAGCCCTGACAGGGAATTATGGCATGGGGAAGAGCTTTGTTCTTGCTCTGTTTCAACAACTCGGGGCCGTTGTCCTTGATGCCGACGAGATAGTGCGGTCTCTTCTGTCCGGGCGTGAAGCAGTCGGGAAAATCAGAGCACTTTTGGGAGAAACTGTTTTTTCCGAAAATGGCAGGGTGAACAGAGACAGACTGGCGGAACTTGTGTTCCGGAACGATTCCCTGAGACGTTCGCTTGAAGACATCCTTCACCCGCAGGTATTTGAGCGGATCGACAGCTTTCTTGCTGCGCATGGGAAAAAAGGCATGGTTGTCATAGTGGAAGTCCCCCTCCTCTTTGAGCGGGGATACGAAAACCGTTTTGACAGGACCATTACCGTTTTTACTGACGATGAGACCGCGTTGCGACGTCTCGAAGCAAAGGGGATCGAACGTGAAAAAGCATCCCTGCGGTTGAAAACCCAGCTTCCTATAGAGGAGAAAAAGAGAAGGGCTGACTTTCTGATTGACAACAGAGGGACTCCTCAGGAAACAGAGGCGCAGGTGAAGCCGCTGTATAAAAAATTGCGGGAAGAGGCGAATGATGGAAATCATAAGAGGACTCGGAAATCTCAATAAATCCTACCCGAATACCGTACTGACAATCGGCAATTTCGACGGTGTCCATCTCGGACATCAGAAGATTCTCTCCATGGTCATGAAAGAGGCCCGCGCGCGCAAGGGCACACCGATAGTCATGACGTTCGACCCTCATCCCATGAAAGTGCTGGCCCCGGAACGGGATGTCCGCCTGCTCATTACGTTCGAGGAGAAAGTGCTGCTGATGAAGAGAGCGGGGGTCAGGGTGCTGCTCAGTATTCCTTTCACAAAAGAATTTGCGAACATGCTGCCTGAACACTTCATCACAGAGGTACTGGTAAACAAGATCCGTGCAAAAGCGATCATTATCGGTTCTCAGTATGTATTCGGGAAGCACAAGAAAGGCACGATCGATCTTCTGAGAAGACGCGGGAAAAAATATGGCTTTTCTGTCCATGCAGTCCGTCATGCGAAGGTTCACGGCCATATCGTAAGCAGCAGCAGTATAAGGGCATTGCTTATGAAGGGTGCGATGAAGGAGGTATCGTTGTTCCTTGGAAGGGCTTATTCCATAGAGGGGAAGGTGATAAGGGGAAAAGGCAGGGGGCAGAAGATACTGCATATCCCTACCGCGAATATCACCACGCCGGTCGAGATCTCACCAAAAGAAGGAGTATATGCGGTAAGAATCGGGTGGAAAGGGAATATTTTTAACGGAGTAGCCAATATCGGGAAAAATCCCACCTTCGGAGATGCCGATGTCAGCTATGAGGTGCATATATTCAACTTTTCCGGGAACCTCCTCGGCGAGAATCTCAGAATATATTTTATGGACAGGATACGGAATGAACAGACTTTCCCCGATCCTGAAAGCCTCGAAAAACGGATCAGGAAAGATATGAAGCAGGCAGGGGAAATACTGAACACCCTGCATATGGATCTGTAGAAATCCTTCAGCCCTGCCAAAAGATCTTTCAGGGGAACGAATTTACAGTCCTCCCGGAGCAATTCCGGTACGAGCTCTGCAACAAAACTGACCGATACCCAGGACTTCAACAGAATATGTGTAACAGCAAAGTGATAATGTCCTAATAGAGCAAAATGAAAATGTCCGGATGCTAGACTGTACCTTTTTGAAAGGGGACAGAATGGCAAGAGAGGACATAATCATCTTGAGACAGAAGGAACTGAGGCGGCTGCATGTGA
>JAKLQR010000339.1 GCA_022013235.1 Thermodesulfovibrionales bacterium
ACAGTATGTGCCCTGTTGCTTTTTGCTACCGGGGCATCCGGGCATGAACCTGAAAACATTCTTCCTGACAATCTGAAAAACCTTGCGATCGAACAACTCATGGAGATTGAGGTAGCTACGGTATACGGCGCCTCGAAATATGAGCAGAAAGTTACCGAAGCCCCTTCGTCAATCACTATTATTACTTCCAATGAGATAAAAAAATACGGTCACAGGTCGCTTGTTGATGTTTTAAAGAGTATCAGGGGTTTCTATGTTACCTATGACAGAAATTACTCTTACATCGGGGTCAGAGGATTTAACCGCCCCGGTGACTATAATGCGAGAATACTGCTTCTTCTCGACGGCCACCGGGTGAACGATAACATCTATGACAGCGCTTTGATTGGCGCAGGATTGAATATCGATATCATAGACAGGATCGAGGTTATCCGAGGTCCAGGAGCTTCTCTCTATGGAAGCAGCGCCTTTTTCGCTGTCATCAATATTATTACCAGGAAAGGAGCAGATTTACAGGGGCTTGAAGCATCGGGAGAAGCTGCCGGTTTTGATACCTATAAGGGAGGACTCATCCTTGGGAAAAAACTTGACAACGGCCTTGATTTCATCCTGTCCGGAGCGATGAGCGACTCCAACGGGCAGGATCTGTTTTACAGGGAATTTGATGGTCAGGCTACAGACAATGGTATTGCCGAAGGCTGCGATTATTCAAGGACCCACAGTCTTTTTTCGAAGTTTTTTTATCGGGGGTTTACCCTTGAGGCAACGTATTTTTCAATTACCAAGGGGATACCCACTGCTTCATATGAAACAGTATTCAATGACCCGAGGACACAGGCAACTGATGAAAGAGGATTTGTGAGCCTGAATTATAGTATACCCCTTGGCAGCACATCTGAAATGCAGGCGGAAATTTCTTACAATCACAGCCACTATTATGGAAAGTATCTCTATGATACTCCTCCTCTTACCTTGAATGAAGATGAATCCTGGGGTTCATGGTGGGGTGGAGAGTTGAAGTTGATCAGCAAATTCATCCAGGGGCATACCGTAACGCTGGGGTCAGAGTTTCGTGATAATTTCCGGCAGGACCAGAAAAACTACGACAAATCACCCTATTTCTTGTATCTGAACGACACGAGGGATTCCACTTTAGGGGCACTGTATATCCAGGACGAGGTTGCCCTGATGAGCAATATAACCCTGAATGCAGGGATTCGCTATGACCACTACAGGAATTTCGGCGGGACAACCAACCCCCGTCTTGCTGTCATCTACAATCCGTATCAGCAGATCTTTCTCAAGCTCCTCTATGGAAGGGCTTTCCGGGCGCCGAACGTATACGAATTATATTACAACGACAGCGGCAATACCATGAAAGCGAACCCTCACCTTGATCCTGAGACGATTACTACCTATGAAATCGTTCTGGAGTATTTCTTCAAAAACACTTTTTTTATAACGGTATCGGGTTATGATTATAAAATTAAGAACCTTATAAGTCAGCAGAGCGACCCCGCAGACGGACTCCTTGTATTCAGAAATGTAGAAGAGATCGAGGCAAAGGGCATAGAATTCGCGATGAAGGGCAAATGGGAAGGTCTTGAGGGAAAAATCAGTTATACCCGGCAGGAGGCAGAAAATGCACGGACAGGTGAATGCCTGACCAATTCGCCCAAACACCTCGCTAAACTGAATCTCATCGTGCCTCTTATCAAAGAAAAACTGTTTCTGGGCCTTGAAGAACAATATATGAGCAAGAGGAAGACCCTTGAGAACAGATATACCGATTCACTTTTCATCACGAACCTGACAATTTTGAGTCAGAAACTCGCAAAGGGATTGGAGGTGTCGGGCAGCATCTATAATCTCTTTGATGAAAAATATAGCGACCCCGGCGCAGGAGAGCACATACAGGATATGATTGAACAGGACGGCGTAAATTTCCGTTTCAAAGTCACGTACCTTATAGACATATAGACAAAATGAAGAAAGAAGCGAAGTATTTCTCCAGAAGGAAGATTGCGCTGCCTGTGGTCTTGTTCAGCTACCTTATGTCCGGCTTTTTTCAGTTTTGCACTTTTAACGCAAATGCTCATGAAGTGAAACCGGGCGAATACCGGGTTAAGGCGGCATTCATCTATAATTTTCTGAAATTTATCGAATGGCCCGCAGCCAATAATCCTTCTCTGAAAATCTGCGTCATTGGAGAGGACCATTTTGGAAATGATATCCGTGAAATGCTGAGTGGGACGGTCAACAACAGGAAACTCTCCGTGAAAAATATTTCGGATTACGGAGAGTTGAAAAAATGTAACCTCGTCTTTATCAACCATTCGGAAGAAGACCATCTCGCTGAGCTTGTAAACATAGCCAGAGAGTATCATATTGTAACTATAGGTGATACGGATGGGTTCGCTCAGCAGGGCGTCATGATCAATTTTTACCTGCAGGAGAATAAGATCCGCTTCGAAATCAATAACGATGCTGCCAGGCGTTCAGGCATCAGGATAAGTTCCAAGCTGCTGAACCTGGCAAAAATAGTCGGCAATGACCGAAAGCGATAAGGACTGCATATGTGCGTATTGCGAGATCTGTCGATAAGAAATAAATTAATACTCATGATACTCGCTATCTGCGGGGTTGCTGTTCTTTTCACTATCATATCTCTCTTTGTGTATGAAAAAAATAATGCTGAAAAGCGCGGGCTGAGCGACCTCAGGATAAAGGCAGAAATCATAAGCAGCAATAGTGCGGCGGCCCTGCTCTTCAATGATCCTCAGGCTGCTGAAGAAATCCTGTCCGCACTGAAAGCGTCTTCCGTCATAAAACTTGCGGCAATATACACTGCTGATGGTGCTTTGTTTGCAACATACCGGCGGCATGACGTCAAAAAAGGTGCTATTCCCCATCAACCTCCGGAAAAACAGTATCTATTGCACGTCGATCATATCGATTATTCCCAGCCAATCATCTTTCAGGGAAGAAGGATCGGCTCATTGATTATCCAGATGGAATTAAAAGAATTTTATGCTCATATGCAATGGTATGCGGTGATAGCGACCCTCATTATGATCGGTTCATTATTCATCGCCTTTCTTATTTCCCTGAATCTCCAGAAGACTATTACCAGGCCCGTGCAGGATTTGCTGAACATAATGAAAAAGGTCTCGGAGAGAAAGGATTATTCTCTCCGTACGGAGATCGCCGGCAAGGATGAAATGGGTTTGCTCGCGCAGGGATTCAATGATATGTTTAAGCAGATCGAAGAGAGGGATTCTCAACTGGAAATGCATCGCCGGAATCTTTCAGCGCTCATTGCACAGCGCACCGCTGAATTGGAAGCCTCAAACCGCCAGTTGCAACAGGAACTCAACGAGAGGGAGCGGGCCGAGGAAGCACTGGCCTTAGAAAAGGAGCGGCTTGCCGTAACCCTGAGTTCCATGGGCGAAGGAGTCATAACTGCGGACAGCGAGGGACGGGTTATGTTGCTGAACAAAGTTGCAGAAGAACTGACAGGCTGGACAGAAGAACAGGCGAAGGGGATCACTCTTACACAGGTTTTTCCTGTTGTTACGCATGACACCAGAGAGAACGTCGCAGACCTTATGGCAAGGGTTATCCGGACGGAACGAATGTCTGCAGAAGACGCAGAGTATCTCCTGCAAAATAAAGCCGGCGCAGAACGTTTTATTGAGTGCAATGGAGCGCCGGTCCGCGATACCGCAGGAAACACGATAGGAGTAGTAATCATTTTCCGTGACATAACTGAAAAACGAAGATTGGGGGAGGAGATTCTCAATGCCCAGAAGCTCGAATCCATAGGTATCCTCGCCGGAGGAATAGCCCATGACTTTAACAATCTCCTGACAGCGATACTCGGCAATATTACGTTTGCAAAGTCGCTTGCATCATCGGAAGAAGAGAGAGTGGAGCGGCTGACCGACGCAGAAAAGGCTTCATTCAGAGCAAGGGATTTAACACAGCAATTACTGACCTTTGCGAGCGGGGGGTTACCGGTAAAGAAAGTGGTAAACATCGGAGAGTTACTAAAGGAAACGGTGAGCTTTGCGCTGAGCGGCTCGAATGTGAATGCGGCACTGGATATCCCCGGCGATTTATGGCCTGCTGAGGTCGATGAAGGCCAGATCAGCCAGGTAATTCATAATCTTGTTTTGAATGCGGAACAGGCCATGCCCGAGGGGGGTACTCTCCTGGTACATTGTGCAAATGCGGAAGCAGGAATGAACGGAACACTCCGCTTCAAAGAGGGAAAATATATCAGGATAGTAATCAAAGACCAGGGCATGGGAATTCCTGCACGATATCTCAATAAGATTTTCGATCCTTATTTCACGACGAAAAATAAAGGACGGGGGCTTGGTCTGGCAACGGTCTATTCAATTATCAGGAATCATGAAGGACATATTGCTGTTGAATCTGAATTGGAAGCCGGAACAACCTTTACCCTCCATCTTCCTGCTTCTTCGTCGATACTCTCTTTCCCCGCGGTTCCTGAGCAAAATCTGCCGGAAGGCAGAGGAAAAGTTCTGGTGATGGACGATGAAGACATGGTGAGAGAGGTTGCAGGCAGGACTTTGCGGCATCTCGGATATGATGTTGAGTTTGCGGGTGACGGAGAAAAAGCGGTCGGGAAATTTCGTGAAGCACACCTTGCCGGCGAACCATTCAGCGCGGTTCTCATGGATTTGACCATTCCGGGTGGCATGGGAGGGCAGGAAGCGATAAAAATTATTCGTGAAATTGATCCGGCGGTCAAGGCAATTGTCATGAGCGGCTATTCGAATGCTCCCATCATGGCTGACTTCAGGGCATTTGGTTTTTCCGGAGCCATTTCCAAACCGTTTAAGGTGCAGGATTTGAGCGAGTTGCTCCATAAGGTTCTGGATGAAAAAGGTTAAGCAGAAAATCCCCTGGTATCTTCTCCTTACTTTTTTTGTGCTTTCCCTCAACATATGGGCAGCAGGATATTATTATTACCATACGGAAAAGGAGAGCATACAAAAGGACAAACAGGAAGACCTGCTTGCGATCGCCGACCTGAAAGTGAAACAGATCACCGACTGGCGCAGGGAACGGCTCGGCGACGGAGAGATTATCTCTCAGGACCCCTTTTTTGCCTTTCATGTGCGGGAGTGGTTCCAGGGAAAAGATCCGGGACTGAAGCAGAAGATACTCTTGCGGATGCAATCATTCCAGGAATATTACCAGTATAAAAGCCTTGTTCTCCTTGATTCTGAAGGGAATATCCGGCTTGCGGTGCCTGACGGAAAAGAGGTCCTGGGACCTGATGCAAGACAGCTCACTGTCCAGGCACTGCACACAAAGAAAATCGTAATCTCCAACCTGTATAAAAGCAAGATTAAGGATATCATCCGTCTCACCATAGTGATTCCCTTAATCGTTTCCGGAGACCCAGGAGGTGAACCGATAGGGGCTCTCCTGTTACGGGTCGATCCCTCTCAGTTTCTCTATCCGCTTGTCCAATCATGGCCTACGCCGAGCAAAAGCGCCGAAACAGTTATGGTTCGCCGTGAAGGGAACGATGTGGTATTCCTGAACGAACTCCGCCACAGAAAAGATACTGCGCTTACTCTCAGATTTCCAGTAACCGAACAGAATCTCCCTGCGGCAATGGCTGTTCGTGGCACGGAAGGAATTGTCGATGGCACTGACTATCGCGGGGTTTCAGTCATAGCAGTAATAAAACATGTCCCGGATTCTCCGTGGTTTCTTATTGCCAAGGTCGATAAAGAAGAAATCTATGCCCCGGTTTGGCAGCGGCTCTGGATCACGACTATCCTCGTAAGCATCATGATCCTTGCTGCGGGAGGGTTGATCGGACTTATCTGGCGGCACCAGAGCGCTCTGTTTTATCAGGAACGCTATGAAGCAGAACTGAAACGGCTCGCATTATTGCAACATTTCGAGTATCTCACGAAATACGCCAATGATATTATGCTGCTCTCAGATAAAAACCTCAGGATAATTGAAGCGAATGACCGGGCATCACTGTTTTACGGGTACACCGGTGATGAATTGATCCGGTTGCACCTGAAAGACCTGATATCCCCTGAAACGCGGCCGCTCCTTAAACAGCAGATGGAACAGGCAGAGGAGCAGAACGGACTGGTTTATGAAACGATCCATCTGAGGAAAGACGGCACGAAATTTCCTGCTGAAGTAAGTGCGCGGGTTATAGAAATTGAAGGAAAAAAGTTCTATCAGCATATTGTGCGCGATATCACCGAACGAAAGCAGGCTGAAGAGGCATTGAGAGAAAGCGAGCAGAGATTCAAGAATATCATTGAGCACAGCAACGAGCTTTTCTATATCCATGACACCCATCATAAATTGACCTATGTAAGCCCGCAGTCTACTATGATTCTCGGGTATACACCCGGGGAAATGATGATCGAGTGGACAAACCTCGTCACCGACAACCCGCTCAATGAGACCGGCATTCAAATTACAGAACAGGCGATTCAGACCGGCGAGAGGCAGCCGCCGTATCTGCTGGAATTATACAAAAAGGACAGGAGCAGGGTATTGCTCGAAATCGATGAGTCCCCGCTGATCAATGAACAGGGTAAAGTGGCGGGGATAGTCGGAGCGGCACGGGATGTCACAGAGAAAAAGAGGGCGGAAGAGAACCTGATACGGGAAAAGCAGTTTTCGGATATTGCGATAAACAGCATGCCAGGGGTCTTTTATCTGTTTGACAAAAATGCCCGTTTAATGAGATGGAACAAAAATTTCGAGCTATTTACCGGATATTCTGCGGAAGAGATCTTAAAAATGAACCCCCTTGATTTCTTTTCTGAGGAAGAGAAAAAACTGGTTGCAGAGCGGATTCAAGAGGTCTTCATGAAGGGCTATTCTAAGGTTGAGGCACATCTTCTCGCAAAGGACGGGAGCAAGACCCCCTATTTATTTACCGGTCTGCGTCTCATGATGGACGAACAGGATTTTCTCATAGGAACAGGCACTGACATATCAGATCTCAGGCGGGCGGAAAAATCGCTGATAATAAGTGAGGAAAAATACCGGACACTGCTCGAAAATCTTCCACAGAGAATATTTTCAAAGGACATTCATTCTTTATTTGTATCATGCAACCAAAGTCTTGCAAGGGATTTGGGGATTACACCGGAGGAACTTACCGGGAAAACAGATTACGACTTTTTCCCGAAGGAACTGGCAGACAAATACCGTGCAGATGACCAGCGCATTCTCAAATCAGGCAGGTCAGAGGTGATCGAGGAGCAATATATCAGAGAAGGACGGGTATACATTGTAAATACCGTGAAAACGCCGCTGAAAGATGAGCAAGGCAATACGACCGGGATACTGGGAATTTTTTGGGATATAACGGAACAGAAACATGCGGAAGAAGAGTTGAAGCAATACCGTGAGCACCTTGAAGAACTGGTACAAGAGCGAACGGCTGAACTGGAAGTGGCCAACCGGCAGCTTCAGAAAGAGATCGATGTCCGGATAGCGATAGCTGATGCCCTGAGGTCATCAGAAGAAAAATACCGGAGCATCGTTGATAATATCGGTATCGGCATTTCACTTATCAGTCCGAAGATGGAAATACTCTCTCTGAACAGTCAGATGAGGCAGTGGTTCCCTCATATTGATGTTGGAAAGAAACCGATCTGTTATCAGACCTTCAATACGCCGCCAAGGGATGAGGTTTGTTCATATTGTCCGACCGGGAAGACGCTGCAGGACGGGAAGGTACACATATCAGTCACAGAAACTCCTGTGGCCGGCCAGATCAGAAATTACCGGCTTATCTCATCCCCGATCAGGGATAAGGATGGAAGCATCGTCGCAGCAATCGAGATGGTCGAAGATATCACAGAGAGGAGACGCGCAGAAGAAGAGATAATCCGGTTAAACCAGGAATTACAGCACAATATCGCACAACTGGAGAACACCAATAAAGAGCTTGAATCCTTCAGTTATTCAGTCTCCCACGACCTCCGTTCGCCCTTGCGGAGCATAGACGGTTTCAGCCGGGTGTTGCTGGATGACTATAGCGGCAAACTCGATGAGGAGGGAAGGAAATACCTTCACCGTGTGAGAAATGCAAGTCAGCGCATGGGTCAATTGATCGACGATCTCCTGAATCTGTCGCGGGTTTCCCGGAGAGAGATGCGGCATGAGCTGGTTGACCTCAGCGCATTGGTGAACACCATTGCTGCGGACCTGCGGAGCGTGCAACCGGACCGGCAGATAGCATGGAGTATCCAACCGGGGATTTTTGCCCCCGGAGATGCCGGACTCCTCCGTATTCTGTTCGAAAACCTCCTCGGAAACGCAGTAAAATTCACAGGAAAGACAGAAGACGCGAGGATAGAATTCGGGAAGGAAGACCATGGAGGCGAAGAGGCGTATTTTGTGCGTGATAATGGAGCAGGCTTTGATATGACCTATTCCGACAAATTATTCGGAGCCTTTCAACGGCTCCATTCGCAGGATGAGTTCCCCGGCACCGGAATAGGCCTTGCGATCGTTCAGCGCATCGTGAACCGCCACGGAGGCCGTATCTGGGCAGAAGGGACTGTCGGTAAAGGAGCGGCCTTCTTTTTTACCCTTCCCTCCAGGGAAGCGAAAAACCGCTCCTGATCCCAGACAGACAAAAAAGACTGGACTATTTCCAGAATACTGGTATCATTTTTATTGTATGGGGGCGTTATGAACAAAAAAATCATCCTTCTCGTTGAAGACAATCCCGATGACGTTGATCTGACCATCCGGGCGCTGCAGAAGAACAATATCGCAAATGAGGTGGTGGTTGCGCGTGACGGCGTCGAAGCGCTCGATTTCCTGTTCGGCGCCGGCTCCTATGCAGGACGGGACACTGCCAATATGCCGGAGCTTATCCTCCTCGATCTGAAACTGCCCAAAATCGACGGCATCGAGGTGCTGAGGAAACTCAGGGCCGACGAGCGCACAAAACTTCTTCCGGTCGTCATTCTCACTTCGTCACGGGAGGAACAGGATGTGATCAATGGATATACATTCGGCGCAAACAGCTATATCAGGAAACCAGTGGATTTCGAACAGTTCATGAATGCAGTCAAGCAACTCGGATTATACTGGCTCGTGTTCAACGAACCGCTGCCAAAAAGAACAAAATTATAGCTCTGTGAGAGCAAGGGACCTGAAGTCCTGAGAGGTCTCTCATTGCCGGGAGGAAAAATGGAAGCCCCGATCAGAGTTTTGCTTGTCGAAGATTCCGAAGACGATGCAGCGCTGATACTCCGCGAATTAAAGCAGGGAGGGTACAGCCCGGTTTCCGAGCGCATCGAGTCGGCCCAGTCAATGAAAGAACTGCTCCATCAGAAGGCATGGGATATTATACTCTCTGATTTTTCGATGCCCCGGTTCAGCGGGTTCGACGCGTTGGGGATCCTTCAGCAAACAGGGTTCGACATGCCGTTTATCTTGGTTACCGGCGCCATCAGCGAGGAGGAAGCAGTAAAGGTCATGAGGGCCGGAGCGCACGACTGCATTATGAAACAAAACCTTGCGAGACTTGTGCCCGCGGTTACACGGGAATTGCGGGAGGCGAAGATACGCCACGAACGCCGGCTGGCGCTTGAGGCGCTCAGGCAGTCTGAAACCCTCTACCGCGCGATCTTCGAGAATACGGGAACTGCAACGATAATTTTTGATGAAACGATGACGGTTATGCTCGCGAACAGGGAAGCGGAAAAACTTTCCGGTTATTCCAAAGGAGAAACCGAGGGCAAGAAAAAGTGGACAGAATTTATCGCGCGGGAAGATATTGAACGGATGAAAGAATACCATACCCTGAGGGAGAAAGATCCGGCCCTGACACCGGCACAGTACGAATTTCATTTCATTGACAGAGCAGGAACGGTAAAAAATATCTTTCTCACTGTTGCAATCATTCCCGGAACGAAAAAAAGAGTAGCGTCCCTTTTAGACATAACCGAGAGAAAAGCAGCGGAAAAAGGGCTTCAGGAATCCGAAAGACGATATCGCGAATTGTATGAGGGGAGCAGGGACGGCTATATAATGGCTGATATGGAGGGACGGATTGTTGAATCGAATTCAACCTTCAGAGGCATGCTCGGATATACTGAAGAAGAACTGAGACAAAAAACGTACAGGGACTTAACGCCGGATTTGTGGCATGCGGCTGAAGACAAGATCATACAGAACCAGGTAGTGCAAAGAGGATACTCCGAAGTGTACGAAAAAGAATATATCCAGAAAGATACCACTGTCTTCCCTGTCGAACTGAGGACTTATCTGCTCAGGGATGAAGAAGGGAAGCCCAGTGCTATGTGGGCCTTTGTCCGTGATGTAACCGAACGGAAGAGGGTGGAAAAAGAATTGAAGGACAGAATTCAGGAGCTTGAGGACTTTTACAATATGGCTATCGGCAGGGAACTGAGGATGATAGAATTGAAAGAGGAAATTGAACGCCTGCGTGAAAAACTTGAGCCCTGAAAAAAGGCTTCCGGATAACCTATACCTGTGAACCGTTTACCCCAGGGGAGCATATTAATTGTTGATGACGAGATTGAGATTCTCGATGCGCTAAGAGACTTCTTTGCCGAGATCGGGTATGAAACGGAGAGATGCACTTCGGGTGGCGTGGCCTTAAAAGTCTTGGAAAAGAGGTCGTTCGACCTTCTCATCACCGACCTCATGATGCCCGATATGAGCGGTATCGAAGTATTGCGTGCTGCATTTTCCATAGACCCGCAGCTTATCGGCATTATCATAACCGGCAAGGGGTCGGTCCAGACTGCCGTTGATGCAATGAAATCCGGCGCGTTCGATTACCTGCTGAAACCTCTGGAATGGAAGCTGCTGAAACCGGTCATTGACCGGGCGATAGAAGTTGGAAGGGTCCGGCGGTCCGAAAAGAAATATCGCGCTATTGTCGAAGACCAAACCGAGCTCATCTGCCGATTTCTGCCGGACGGGACCTTAACCTTTGTGAACGAGGTCTACTGCCGTTATTTCGATAAAAAACCGGAGGAGTTGCTTGGCAAAAGTTTCATGCCCCTGGTCGTGGAAGAAGACCGTTCGGTGGTATTCGGGAGAATCCATTCCCTTACTCCCGAAAATCCTGCAATAAGCTATGAACATCGGGTGAGAGCTCCGAACAGGGGGATACGGTGGCAATGCTGGACTGACAGGGCTCTGTTCAACGACGACGGCATAATTATTCAAATTCAATCGGTCGGCAGGGATATCACCGACCGCAAGCTTATTGAACAGGCGTTGCAGGAATCGGAAAACAGGTACCGGACTATTTTTGAGAATACAGGAACCGCAACGGTCATCATCGAAGAAGACACGACCATATCCCTTGCGAATACCGAATATGAAAAATTATCCGGCTATACAAGAGAAGAAACAGAAGGCAAAAGAAGCTGGGCAGAAAATGTCCTCGCAGAGGATCTGGAGATGATGAGACAGTACCATAGGCTCAGGCGAATTGATCCTGCCGCTGCACCGTCCAGGTATGAGTTCCGTTTTATCGACCGGTCTGGTACCGTGAAGAATATCCTGCTTGCGGTTGATATAATCCCCGGCACCAGGCAGAGCATTGCTTCATTACTGGACATTACCGATCTCAAGACGGCCGAGAAGAATCTGAGGAGGGCCTACGAACAAGTGCGCGCACTCGCTGCACAGCTGAACGAGGTGGAAGAGAAAGAGAGAAAAGAACTGGTTCGCGAGCTCCATGATCAGGTCGGACAGAATCTTACCGCTTTGGGCATCAACCTGAATATCATACTCACAGAGATAGCCGGAAAGGAAAATGATATCATTCTGCCGAGACTTGAAGATTCGCTTATGCTTCTTGAACAGACAACGGAGAGGATACGGAGCCTTATGTCAGATCTCAGACCTTCTCTCATGGACG
Source organism: Thermodesulfovibrionales bacterium (assembly GCA_022013235.1). Taxonomy (GTDB): domain Bacteria; phylum Nitrospirota; class Thermodesulfovibrionia; order Thermodesulfovibrionales; family SM23-35; genus JAKLQR01. The sequence continues at coordinate 11,948 of JAKLQR010000339.1, forward strand.
ACTACGGACTGATGGCCGTCATCCGATGGTTCGGACGACAGTTTGCGACACGCACCGGAATTTCTGTAACGGTTCAGGGTGAAGAACTCGACCCCCGCTTCGATCAGAACGTCGAGACGACTCTCTTCCGTATCGTACAGGAGGCGCTCAATAACGTGGTAAAGCACGCCGGTGCGCAAAATGTTACCATAACTCTTGCGGAGAAAAACAGACAGATAGCACTTACTGTGACCGACGATGGCAGGGGATTCGACACCCAGCGCGTATATCTGTCTCCGGAACAGCCGAAGTGGGGGATCATTTCTATGCGGGAAAGGGCTGAGGCCATCGGTGGAGATCTGCGGGTGGAAACCGATCCCGGAAAAGGCACGAGGGTCATTGTTGAAGTGAAGAGATAACTGCGTGAGTATGAGTCGAGACTCTTTCGGGTTACTCAAACGCGGGAAGCAGAGGAAACAGAATGAATGAAAATCAGGACGCGCAGAGAAGCAGGCCGGTAATCCTTATCATAGAAGATCATGAAGCCCTGCGGGATTCTCTCCGGAAATGGTTGACGACTGTTTTCCCCGAAAGTGAATTTCTGGAAGGAAAGAGCTCGGAAGAGGCTCTTGCGATAATGAGTAACCGGTTACCGGACGTCGTGCTCATGGATATCAAGCTGCCCGAAACAGACGGTATCGAAACGACAAAACGGATAAAGAAGAAATACCCTGAAACACAGGTGGTTATGCTCTCCATGTACGATGCAGAGGAATACCGGTCGTCTGCTGAATCAGCCGGGGCAAGTGTATATATTCCAAAACACAAGATGTATGCAGAATTGATTCCGGTGCTGAAGACGCTTCTTTCAGGCAAGGGTAACCCCTGAGAGGCGTTGCAGAAATACCTATGGCGCCTCAATGGATTAGACTCTCTGCACTACTGTTTCTCTTTATTGTGTGTTCTGCCCTGCCGGTTCATACCGTGGAAAAACATATTCTGTTCCGTGAGGAGTTTCTCTCGATTGACCATTGGAAACCCCTCTATTTTCCAAAGATAAAACTTCATACAACCTACGCGGCAAAATCAGACGGCGGGGAACAGTATCTCAGGGCAGAGAGCAAGGCCTCTGCATCCGCACTGGTCTATAAAGATGAGTTTAGTGTGTACGAATACCCGAAGGCGGGTTGGCGGTGGAGAGTGGGTACACTCTTACTGAAGGGCAACCCACAGAAGAAATCAGGCGACGATTACCCGATCCGTGTCTATTTCATGTTCCGGTATGATCCTGAAAAGGCAACCTTCTTTGAAAAGATCCGGTATGGTCTTGCAAAAAAACTCTATGGTGAATATCCGCCTCACAGCACCCTGAATTACGTATGGTCATACGCAGAAACTGCTGCAACCATGTATGACAGCCCGTATACCGATAAGGCCAAAATAATCGTGCTCCGCAATGGCAAAAGTTCATTGGGCAGGTGGCTGGTTGAAGAGAAAAACATCCTTGAGGATTACCGCAGGGTCTTCGGCAAGGACCCGCCGCAGACAGCGGGGATCGCACTTATGGCAGATTCTGATAACACAGGAGGCGAAACAGCTGCCTCTGTGGATTTCATCGAGGTATACCGCGATGTCCCCTGAACAGAGCATCATCCTTTTCGTCAGGTTTCCTGAAAGAGGCATGGTGAAGACCCGCCTTGCAGAGGATATCGGCGAAGAAAGCGCCTGGATTCTCTACAAATACTTTGTGCTCGATCTCTTAGAAACAGTCAGCCGGGGCAATCGTGTTCTGAAAATCTGTTATTCTCCCCCTGAAGCCGGAGAGGGAATGAAAGACTGGCTCGGCAGCGGGTATTCTTATATGCCCCAGCATGGGAGAGATCTTGGCGAAAAGATGAGGACCGCGATGGAGGAGGTCTTCGGACAGGGTTGCCCTGAAACTATACTGATAGGGAGCGATATCCCTGATCTCCCGCATGCTCTGATAGAGAGTGCGTATGCATTCACCCGGCATGATGCGGTCATTGGCCCCTCGTATGACGGAGGATATTATCTCATCGGCTTCAGGAAGGAGACCTTTCTTCCGGAGATATTTGAAGGGATCGATTGGGGTACGGAAAAAGTCTTCGGAAAAACCATGGAGATATTTACAGACAGCAAATATAACGTCCACATCCTCCCCCTATGGCAGGATGTGGACAGGCTTGCAGACCTGAGAGCACTCTATCAGCGAAATATCAATAGTCCTTTTGCAGGATCGAGAACAATAGCCTATCTCTCCCGAACCCTTGATCTTATCAGATGAATCTTTCCTTTTCGTTTATCATCCCAGTACTGAACGAGGCATCCCTGATAAACAATATGATCCAGCATCTGCGAGAGATATCCCAGCAGTATGATTCTGAAATAATTGTGGTCGACGGCGATGCTGAGGCAACTACGCTCAGGTGTATTCAGGAGAAACAGGTCAAAAAGGTGGTTTCTCCGAAAGGCCGGGGAACGCAGATGAATAAGGGCGCTTCCGTTGCCGGAAGAGATGTCTTCCTGTTTCTTCATGCGGATACAGAGCTGCCCGCTGATGCTCTGGGGCTCATCTCTTCTGAACTGGATGGACCAGCGTGTGGAGGGGGCGCCTTCGACCTTGGCATCAAGTCCGACCGGCCTGTTTTCCGCCTGATAGAGCGAATGGTATCCTTCAGATCAAGGATTATGAATATTCCGTACGGCGATCAGGCCATATTCATGAGGAGAGAAGTTTTTGAGAAACTGGGCGGATATCGCGAAATTCCGATCATGGAAGACGTCGAACTCATGAGACGGATGAAAAGAACCGGCTATACGGTCCGGATTATCCCCGAAAAGATCCGGACCTCTCCGCGGCGATGGGAACGAGAAGGGGTGCTTTCCTGTACTCTGCGGAACTGGACACTCATGGCACTCTACCTGTTAGGATGGGACCCTGAAAAGCTGGCGAAATACTATAATTCGGAGAAGGACGCAGAATAAAACGATCCCGAAGACTTTCGGGGTTGTATCTGCGAGTACTCACAAAAATTATGCATTCTGTAAAGAGGGCAAGAACAAAGAAAATTGTTTTTTATTTCTTCACTGCCTGAAGAGGTTTCTTGAAACGTAAGGCTTTTCGCCTTTTCTTTCTTGCTTCCCTTTGTTTTCGTTTCTCCTTTTCAGAAGGCTTTTCATAAAAACTTCTCTGTTTGATTTCTTTAAAAAGACCTTCCTTCTGCAGTTCACGCTTGAGGACTTTCAGTGCTCTTTCAATATCATTCCCATGGACTTTGATTTCCAAAACAGCGGTCTCCAGTCTTTCCTTGAATTCTTTTTGCTCTCAAAGCCGCGCTTTCTATCCCGAAAGACAGGCCTTTCTCTGCTTTTTTTCCCGAAAAAACAAAACCCTCAGGGCTTTCAAAGCAGCTGAGGGTTTTCAAACTTATAACCCCAAAAGCTATCCTATTATACCTGAAAAAAAATTTTTCTTACCTGCAGACTACCCCTGGAGCTTCTCAACGATACGGTTGACCTCTCTCCTGAGGGAATCACCCGGTACCACGGTAACCTTACGGTCGGCAACAGTCGCTGAAAATTTTTCTTCCGGCACATTGTTCTTGTACGCTTCCCTGAGTTCCTCCGAAGCAAGCTGAAACTGCGAGGGGGAAATATTTTTTTCGTCCGCCAGTTTCCGAAAGTTCCGGACCTGACCATCCTGTATCCAGAAAATACCGAAATTTTTTGGCGGTTTTCCGATAAACACAAATGTTTTCTCTTTTCCCGGCACCACTTCCAGCGGATCGGGCACCTCTTTTGCGATACTGGTGAGCTCACCCATCACCTGCCGGACGTATTGTCCTGCAGGGCTGCCGGGGTCGAGCGGCGGATATTCCTTCTTTGAGCCTCCCAAAATCTTGTCGAATAATCCCATAGTTTCCTCCTTTCTCTTTTCTGGCAAAGGGTTAATCTGATTCACAACACCTGTTGTCCTTTTCATGGAGAAGACCTGTGGCTGGCTGGTTTCTTGAAAGTGATAATGCGTATTCTGGCTGTGCGGGATTCTCAGGAACGTCTTGTCGTTTCAGGCAAAAAAACAGAGGAAGATCCCGGAGGTGAAACATCGAACCCCCAAAACTCGTGGAAGGAGAAAGAAAGCAACTTTATTGCATATGATGCATCAATAGTCTTTTTTCCTATACCCATTGCCCTCCTTTTTTCAACCCTACCAAAATGTCGTTACCCTGTCAAATTTTCGTCAAGGGCAATGGTTGTAAGGGAAGAAGCCGGGGAAAGGGGGGAACTTCGCCTCAGAGGCGAACCTGTGTGTTTACCCTGTCTTACGTATGTTCATATGTTCACCACGTCCGTTATATTTATTCGAATCAACGATATACCTCATCGTGACTGCCGATATCGAGCAGAATTATCTCTTTATCAGTAATCATGAGTGTTAAGGTAATTCGATAGCTGCCGGTCAGACTTACTGCATGACATCCTCTCAGTTTACCGCCTAACGGATGGAGTTCGAGGTGTGGCTGGAAGGGATCACGGCAGAGATCATTAATAATCTTCGCAAAACGGGGGCTAAGGTCAGGATGTTTCTTGAAGAATTTGTGGGCTTGACGGAGGAACTGTTTCGGAGTAATGATGGTATACACTACTCATCTTCCTGTGTAATAGCCCTGAGCAACTCCTGTGCATTCTTAAACCTGGAAACCCGGCCTGCTTTGACGTCCTCCAATGAGGCACGCACTCTGGCCATATATGCCTCGTTCTCTGCTGCCAATAATTCCTGGTATCGATCCTCAGTCAGAACTACATATTGAGGCTGATTGTTTTTAATCACATAGACAGCCCCGTCTTTAAGGATTTCATCTACGATAGAGATTCCCCGTCTTTTTATTTCCTGGGCTGGAATAGTATTCATATTGATACTCCTTTTAGTACTTAAATTAGTACTTAAATAATAACAATAAAGGGTTTTTTTATCAATAGGCATAATTCTGTATAATATTTAAAAATATGTTCAAATTCATTCATACAGCAGATATTCATATAGATAGTCCACTTCGCGGACTGGAACGATACGAAGGGACGCCGGTCGAGGAGATCCGAAGCGCAACCAGGCAGGCGCTTAGAAATTTAGTCGATTTAGCTATCGCTGAGACGGCTGCTTTTGTGCTAATAGCAGGCGATGTCTATGATGGTGACTGGAAGGACTACAACACCGGGCTGTTCTTTGTGTCACAGCTGGCGCGTCTTTCCCGCGAAGGAATTCGGGTAGTGATAATTCGAGGTAATCATGATGCGGCAAGCCAGATTACAAAGTCGCTACGCCTTCCAGAAAACGTTTTCGAGTTGTCCACAAAAAAAGCTGAAACCAAAATATTTAACGATATTGGTGTCGCGATTCATGGCCAAAGTTATATTAAAAGGGACGTGACCGACGATCTTTCGTATAAATATCCTGCAGCGTTAAAAGACCACTTTAACATCGGCCTTCTCCACACAGCAATGGATGGTAGGGAAGGCCACGACTTATATGCTCCCTGCCGGATCGAGGGACTGGTTGCTAAGGGTTATGATTATTGGGCTCTTGGTCATGTCCACAAGCGTGAGGTAGTCTCCGAGAACCCATTGATAATATTCCCTGGCAACTTGCAAGGTCGGCACGCTAAGGAGTCCGGGCCCAAGGGAGCGGTGTTGGTTCAAGTTGAAGGCGGCGAAGTGACAGCATTAGATTATCCCGAACTGGACGTTGTTCGTTGGGTACAGTGCGATGTGGACATAAAGGATGCAGTATCGGGATTCGACATGGTAGACCTTGTGAGGGAAACCGTTGGTAGAGAAGGACTCAATGCAGAAGGGAGAACGCTTGCAGCACGAGTAAGAGTCACCGGAAACTCCCGTGCTCACAAGGATATCTCTTCGGATCCTGAGCAGTGGTCTAATCAAATTAGGGCATCTGTTGCGGATCTGGGTATTAATATATGGGTTGAGAAGATTATTTTCAGCACTAAGAGCACTTTGGATATAGAGAAACTCTTAATTCAAGATGACCCTATCAGCAATCTGCTCCGAAACCTTCGGGACCTCAGACAGAAACCGGATGAACTTGCTCTGCTTTTAAAGGAGTTCGATGACCTGAAAATCAAATTGCCTCCGGAATACCGGCAAGCGGACGATGTACTCAATCTCGGAGACCCCTCAGCAATCATTCCCCTTCTGGACGATATAGAACAAATTCTAATTCCTATCATATTGGAAACGGGTCAGGATTAATGAGAATACTCAACCTTAAGCTTATACGCTTCGGACCATTTAGTGATTCTATTCTTGATTTTGAGCAGGATGGAAAGAATCTTCACATAATTTTCGGTCTTAACGAGGCCGGTAAAAGTACTATACTTCGCGCGTTTAATGGTTTTCTCTTTGGTATACCTGAAACAACATTGGACGATCACGTTTATCAGAAAACCGATTTGCGCATAGGGGCCCGTTTAGAGACAAGAAGTGGGGAACAACTTGAACTAATAAGACGTAAAGGCCGGAAGGATACCCTTCTGGATTCGAACGGAAAGCCTGTTGACCCAGACATACTTGATAAATGCTTGGGGGGAGTAAGTCGAGAGTTGTTCGAGACGATGTTCGGCCTGAGTCATGCTGCGCTCGTTCACGGGGGAGAGGATCTACTGGCAGGAAGGGGTGAACTAGGTGAAAGCCTCTTTAGTGCTGGCCTCGGCATCGTGGGTTTCCATGACATTCGCAGCTCTCTATGGGAAAAGGCAGGTAAGATATTTACACCACGCTCTCATACACTTCCTTTAAACATGGCAATCAAAGCTTTTCAGGAAGCTAAAAAGAAAAGTATCCAGCTCTCTCTCAAACCTCAGGAGTGGCTGGAATATCAGGAAAAGCTTAGCGTAGCCCGCCAGCAATTAGAGGAATTTGATACAGAGATGAGTACTGTAACCGCGGAACTTAGCCGTCTTTCAAGGATTCAACGCACTCAGCCATTAATCTACAAGCGAAAGGAATACCTTGAGAGGATTCAGGAACTCGGCAAGGTTAAAGAACTGCCTGAATCTATTTCTGATGAGAGAAAAAGCGCGTTGCTGAAGCTGGATTCCTTAACCATAAGTGAGAAGAAATTACTTGATGAAAAACAAGTCTGTGAAAAAGAAATAAGTGAACTTAGTGTGCCGGAAGCCCTAATCGAACTTGAGCCGGGAATAATGACCCTTCGAGACAGCCTCGGTGCACATAAAAAGGCAGTGCAGGATCTGCCGACCCTCCAAGCTCGGGTTGCAACATGGACTGATGAAGCGATGAGTATTCTCAGGGAGCTGGGCCGTGACGTTTCCCTTGATAATGTGGAAAAACTCCGTGTCAACTCGGCAGTTGAGGCTCGGATCAAAGCGCTCGCAAAAGAGCGCACTAAAACAGACTCGGAATTAGGTAGGGTTCAGAAAGACGTTAAGGAGACGGAAAAGAAGATAGGAGAACTCCAAAGAAAATATTCACAACTGCCCCCACAAAAGGAAAGCAGCAGCCTACGACGTATTGTAGCAGAGAGTCGAAAGCAAGGTGACTTGGAAAAGCAATTCCGAAAACTGCACCTCGATATTTCCAGTCTGGAAGATAAGGCACAAGGTCAGTTGTCAGCTCTTTCACTCTGGAAAGGTTCCTTAGAGGAAGTTCAGCGGATTCCGCTGCCGTCTATCCAAACGATTGACCGTTTCAGCAGACTCCTTCAGAACCTTGAAAAGGAACGGGAACAAGTAAATCTTAAGAAAAACAGCGCAGTCGAGCGCCTTAATGAACTCATTGAAGAGCTAAGAAAACTTGAAGCTGGTGGAGCAGTTCCAACACTTGAGGAATTGTATGGTATCCGAGGTGAGCGCGATGAAACTTGGAAACGCATAAGGGCAACATGGATCGAAAATGTTCAGACCGATGAAATTGTACCGGATAAACTTGCTGCTGCATATGAGCAGAAAGTGAGTGATGCGGATAAGATCGCCGATAGTCTTTGGCGTGAGGCAGAACGAACGGCAAAATATTCAACCCTTGGTGCCGAAAAAGAACAGCGGGAGGCTGAGATTACCGGATATCACTCACAAATAGATGAGTTGACAAAAAACATAGAAGCGATAAACAGCGAATGGAAAATGCAATGGCAGACCGCAGGGATTGAACCACTTCCACCAGAGGAGATGAAAAGTTGGCTCACAAAGCATGAAAGGCTTCTCGAATCTGTCACTGAATGGAAGGAACGGATCCGAACAAGTGATGCTGTTAATGAAGAAATTAAGCAATCCCGTGAACTTTGCAGCGCCGAACTGTTGAAGCTCGGAGAATCTATTGCTGAAGAGAACGAACTCCTCTCCAATCTTTTAGGTCGGGCAGAGGAGATAATAGAAAGACTGTTAAAGGAAGACCAAGAGCGACAACAGATTGCACGGGATATTGAGAAGGCAGAGTCTCTTTTGAAGGATCATCATACAGAACTTCAGCGATGCCAGCATGCATTGACAAAATGGAAGAAAGAGTGGGGTAAGGCGGTCAAGGATATCGAGTTTGATGAGGATGCAAGCACCGAGGAGGTCGAGGCTATTCTTATGGGTCTTGCCCGCTTGTTTCAAAAGGTTAGCGATATACGCAAAGATCAGTTACGCATAGATCACATCAACGAAGACGCGAGGCAATTCTCTCAAGAAGTCGCAGAATTGGTACAAAAGTGCGCAGCCGACCTACATAATCAATCGCCAATAAAAACCGCTTCGGAGCTCATAAGACGCTTTGACCAGGGGAAGGAGAATCAAAAAGCCAAAAAGACTTTGGCCAATCGTCTAAAGGAAATCCAAAAGGCACTTTCTGAACTCAGACGTGACCGCGAGGCAGCAGAAGGGGTTCTTGCAAGACTTATGCAGAGTGCAGATTGTGATAATCTCGAAGCGCTTGAAGAAGCAGAGAAGCTCTCACATGAATTCAGAGACCTTACAGGGAAATTGAAGAATTTGGAAGATCAACTGCTTAATGAAGGGATTCCGATAGAAGAGTTAGTGAAGCAAACAGAGTCGATCTCACCCGACTTGATTTTAGGCGAACTCCAGAGAATGGAAAATCGATCATCTGAGATTAAGAAAGAGCGCGATCAACGTCAAGTTGAAATAGGCAGAATCCAGAATGCAATAGATAATATGGACGGTAGTCGAGCAGCGGCTGATGCTGCGGCAGAGGCAGAAGAAGCCTTGGCATCAATAAAAGACAATACTGATAAATATGTACGTTTGAAGCTTACTGCCTTACTTCTTGACAAAGAGATCGAGCGATATCGGGAAAAGAACCAGGGACCAATCCTGCAGCGCGCTGGAGAAATGCTTGAGCGGATTTCTCTTGGGGCATATACAGGTCTAACAACTGACTTTGGTGCCGCTGACCAGCTTATTATTCTCTGCATGCGCAAAAATGGGGACAGAGTTCCAGTTGAAGGGCTCAGTGATGGTACCCGTGATCAGCTCTATTTATGTCTGCGGTTGTCCAGTCTTGAGCAACATGTAGCCAAGAACGAACCGTTTCCCCTCATAATTGACGATGTCCTTATCAACTTTGACGACCAACGCGCACTTGCGACACTGGAACTGCTGGGAGAACTGTCAGCAAAAACGCAGATTTTGTTTTTTACTCATCACACGAAGCTCCTTGAGCTATCACGCAATGCTGTACCAGAGGATTTTCTCAAAGAGCATAAATTGTAGGCGTAGACAACTTTTATGATAAACGGCCCCGTTTATCTATATTGGGTCGAGCAGTGTTGAGTTCAGTCTTTCTCTATTCTCTTTTTGACGCTGAGATAATCTGATCTTCACTAAATGTTACGATGTCTCCAGCTTTGATATCATCAAGCTTTGTTCCGGGTAGTTCGATCCCGAGAACTATCCCCTTGAACTTGCCTTCTGATTCTTTTTGAACATTCCGGACGATGACCGAGTAATTCCCACTATGAAGAATAACATCTTCGGACTCCTCAATTGGGAAGTCGATCAATACTTTTCCAGGTTTGTAGATTGCGACTCTAAAAATGCCCATGCCTTTTGAACGGTTATCGAAGTCTGGCATTATTGTCCCCTTTCTACGACTTAACAGCCTGGGTAACCTGCCGCGCCAAGAACGTTCCCTCGCTACGCTATCGAGCTCCTCGCGGTCAGGTTGCCTATATTGTTAGAGAATTTTCATATTATTTCAACTGGATATATGTCAGCATAGGCGCTGTTTAGTTGACGAATTTTGCTAATCGATTCTTCTGATTTGCCAATTACAACAAACATAAGCTGATGCCAGAAAACGCCAGTTACATGCGCTGAAGGAATAGTGGCCAAAAGCCTTTCCTGTATTCTTGCAAAGTCGTTTGTGAATTTGATTCTTCGGAAATGCTGAAATACAGAAATAACTGAGTTGTTAGAAATTTGCTTTAACATCGACAATATTTCCGAATACCTCACATGCTTTTCATTGTATTTCTTTTCTGGTTCTATGCCATTATCAGGGTCAAGAAAGACTACCTGGTCACAATGATTTGGTAAGCCATTCCAATATGAATTTCTGTCATTCCGTGAAATATAATTTTCTGGCTTGTGGAGATTCAACTTATATGATGCGCCGGTTTTGGTTGGGAGAGATTTAATCATGAAAAGATCTCTTTCGGTACGGAGCGCATTGCAAAATTGAATAATCTCCTTTCTTGCCGGGAACCAGTCAGGTTTTGTTTTTCCCTCATTTGTGGTGTCGTCGAGTGTCATCATAAGCAGGATATTCAACAAATCGAATCCGAGAGCACTGGTCAAATAATCGTGATAATCCCATTTGAAGCTATCTTTAGAGTCTCCAAGATATTGGAGTTTCATTATTTTCCTTGATCGCTAAAAGTTATTTTTATAATTATTCGGCTTTAAGTAGCATTATAGCTGGCATGCACCATATGGTCAACATTCTTCATGGAGAAGACCTGCTGGAAGTTTTGAGGCTTGAAACTAAATATCAAATAGCTTCGTATTAAGTAGTGTCCATAAATCCTCATATTTCTTCACAACGGAAAGGCCAGTATTTTAAGGGATCGAGCTTCTATGTTTTAATCGTCCAGAAAAGATTTGTTTTATGGACGAATAATATAAGGACTGAGACATACTTCTTCCGAACCAACCAAAATATAGACGTCGAACTTCGTCACTCGATTTTCAAAATAGTAATTTGCTATTTTGAAATTGGCAAAATTTCATTGGGACTATTGCAAATTTGCTAATTTTACACTGAAAATTTACACGACTGAGATTCTACTCCTATATATCTCTGAATTTGAAACTGACTGATAAAACAGGATTTATTAAAGAAGGGTAGTATTGGATAATTTAGGCTTGCATTTAAACGGTCGGCCTGGTTTATATGTCTTCATTTTTCCCTCTATTACCGTAAGAAGTGTTCAAACAAATTGTATTAATAGGCGTATAGGCGGACGAATTACTATTGTTTTCTATTTGCGGAATATCTATCTGTTGTTTATGTGTGCCCCTATATTCGATTAATAGTTTCTCCAGCCTCTGCCCTCGAAGATATACTATTTCCTTGTCATTTTCTTTAATTTCTCTCTTAATTAAGTAATGATCTTCCGTATGAGTTCCATCTTTTTTTACATATCTTAATCCAATAACGTATGAATTCTTTATTGATGTTGGAATTGAAATATTGATTTG
>JAKLQR010000340.1 GCA_022013235.1 Thermodesulfovibrionales bacterium
ATACTGCAGGTCAACGGTATGTAACCTGGGGCTCTTTGTCATTGTCGAGGAAGAATGTATACTCTGCGGTCTCTGCAAGGAGGCATGCGCTTTTGACGCGGTGAAGGAAACGAGGAGAAGTTTCTTTATCGACCGCGATTACTGTACCAGATGCAAAGCCTGTTACACTGTATGTCCCACAAATGCAGTGAAGATAGTAAGGACAATGTTTGAAAGACTTGAAGAGGAGCTGGAGATACCGATTGAGCGTCTGGAAGTTATTGAAAAGAGACGCAGGACGGCGTTGAAAGACATCCTGGAAACAAAACCCTCTGAGATTCTGAGCATTCATAAAGACCGTACGATAACCGATGCGGTGCGCATAATGACCGAGAAGAATGTGAGCGGAGTCTTCGTGGTGGATGATAACAACTCACTCTTGAGTCTGTTCACTGAAAGAGACATTGCGCAAGCTGTCTTTCAGGGCATCTCTTTTGATCAGACATTATGGAGTATCGTACAGATGCGGCAGATCATCACGTTTGATCCTTCTGCGGAGATCAGCACTGCTATCTCGATCGCTTCACGGAACAAGATCAGACATCTCCCGGTTGTTGAGGAAGGAAGGATAATCGGCATGATCACATTCAGGGATCTGGTTTCATATTTGCTCCCTGAGATTTTCTATATGGCGACGAGGGAGTAAATGTATAGTATGTCTCTTTGTGCATCTCCGGATGGGCCTTTAACAGAGAAAGTGTCTCAATAGAGAAAGGTATTTTATATGACAGAGACAGGCAAAACAGCGAAACTCAGGAGTATAAATGACCTTACCGACCTCCGGGCCCAGCTTGCCGCGCAGGGCATGCTGGCTCCCGGCAAGAAACGAATCAGTGTATGTTGCGGCACAGGCTGTCAGGCGAACGGATCGATGAGACTGGTCCATGAGTTGAAGAGAACTGCGGAGAAGAAAGAATTGGAGGTTGAGATAGTTGCGACAGGATGTCAGGGTCTTTGCCAGAAAGGACCTATTATGAGAGTGGAGCCATACGGATATTTTTATCAGAAAGCACAACCTGACAAAGTTGACGAGATTATTTCTATCACTTACTCCGCAGACATGCCTGTGAGGAAACTCCTCTACAAGGATACATTTCTCAACAAGCCTGTGGAAAAGATGGAGGACGTGCCGTTCTACAAGAAACAGATGCGTATTGCGCTCAAGAATAATGGAAGGATAGACCCGACGAATATTCTTCATTATGTGGCAGTAGGAGGGTACAAAGCTGCGGAAAAAATATTCTCATCAATGAAACCCGAGGCGGTGATTGAAGAAATTACAAAGGCCAATCTCAGGGGAAGGGGTGGCGCGGGATTTCCCGCGGGCGTAAAATGGGCCCATACAAGGAGGGCTCCCGGAAAAATAAAGATGGTCATCGCAAACGGGGACGAGGGAGACCCCGGCGCATTTATGGACAGGTCTATCATGGAGGGCGACCCCCACAGCCTTTTTGAAGGAATGCTTATCTGTGCGTATGCAATCAATGCGCATTACGGATTCATCTATGTCCGTCATGAATATCCCCTCGCTGTCAGGAATCTCAGAATAGCGATCGAACAGGCTGAAGATATGGGACTTCTCGGAAAGAACATTCTTGGGACTGGGTTTAATTTCACGGTGCACATCCGGGAAGGGGCCGGAGCGTTTGTCTGCGGAGAAGCAACTGCACTTGTTGCTTCTCTCGAAGGAAGAAGAGGCTTCCCCCATGCGAGACCGCCAAGGGTTTCGGAAACGGGCGGAGGGCCCTGGGGCTATCCGTCCAATCTTAATAATGTAGAAACTTTTGCCTGCGTTCCTCCGATCATAGAGAAGGGCGCAGAGTGGTTTTTATCGATAGGGACGGTCAATTCTCCCGGGACAAAGGTCTTTGCCCTCACCGGCAAGGTAAGGAATACGGGACTCGTAGAAGTGCCTATGGGGATAACGTTGCGTGAGATCGTTTACGATATCGGGGGAGGTATCTTAGGAAACAAGAAATTCAAGGCCATACAGACGGGCGGACCATCAGGTGGATGCATTCCCGAAGAATATCTTGATCTCCCGGTTGACTTTGACTCGCTCCGTAAAGTCGGTTCTATCATGGGTTCAGGGGGAATGGTTGTAATGGACGCAGACAACTGTATGGTTGATATAGCAAAATTTTTCCTTTCGTTCACGCAGGCAGAATCATGCGGGAAGTGTCCTCCCTGCAGAATCGGCACGTATCGGATGCTGGAATTGCTTGAAAAGATCACCGCAGGCAATGGCGAACCCGGCGACATAGAGAGGCTTGAAAAACTCGGGAAAATGATACAGCGGGGTTCACTCTGCGGTCTCGGCCAGAGTGCGCCGAATCCTGTGCTTACCACAATCCGGTATTTCCGGGAAGAATATGAAGAACATATTCAGGAAAAATACTGCAGGGCAAATGTATGCAACCTCGGTGTTTTCACTATAAATCATAATGAATGTATCCTCTGTGGTCTGTGCAAACAGGCGTGTGCGTTTGATGCGGTCAAGGAGACGAGGAAGAGTTTCTTCATCGACCGCGACTACTGCACGAAATGCAAGGCCTGTTATTCTGTCTGTCCGGTGCAGGCAATCATGATTACCAAACCCAAATATGCCAGACTTGAGGAGGAATTCAAATTGCCTTCCGAGAAACTGGAGGTAATCGAAAGGAGAAGCAAGATGAGACTAAAAGATATCCTGGAATCACGGCCCTATGAGATAATCACTATCCGGAAGGACGAAACCATCAAAAACGCGGTACACCTGATGAACGAGAAGAAAGTAAGCGGCGTTTTTGTGGTTGACGAACAGGGCAAGCTGGTGAGCATATTTACAGAACGGGATATAGTACGCTGTGTTTTCAACAATACTCCCACGTCCGAGAAACTCGAAAGCATCTGCATGCGGGATATCATCACTTTTGAGCCGACTGTTGCCGTGAGCGCTGCGATTGCGATAGCTTCCAGAAAGAATATACGGCATATCCCCGTTGTCGAGGACGGAAATATTATCGGAATGATCACATTCCGCGACCTCGTTGCGTATCTGCTTCCGGAGATCTGCTACATGGCGGAGACTATGTACTGATGCAACTGAAGAGCAGAGAGCAAAGAGCTCTAAGCTATCAGCTATGAGCCAAGAGCTATTTCGGAGGATGAATGAGTGAGGAAAGGATAGAAGAAGAAAAGGAGAAGACACTCAAAGATATTCGGAAAGAGGCTGAAGGGAAGGCATGCGCAGTGCAAAAAGCCCTTCATTTTATCACTGAATTTCTTGAAGGGCCGATGTGCGGCAAATGTTATCCCTGTGCCCTTGGAACGTATGAGGCAAAGGTCAAGCTTACAAAGATCAGCCGGCACCTTGGCGACGTGAGCGATGCCGATGTCTCTGTCCTTTTGAGGATAGGGAGAAATATGATTGAGGGATCTTTCTGCAAGAAAGGGAAAGATACAGGCAGGTTCCTTACCGAAACTCTTACCGGTGCGGAAGATGAATTCAAACAACACCTCTCGGGCCTGTGCCCGAAGCATGAATGCGTCACCCTGGTGAAATACATCATAAATCCTGAACGGTGTACTATGTGCGGGAAATGTGCGGTTGCCTGCGAATATGGCGCAATACTCGGAGAAAAGAGGACGCCCTATCGGTCCGGTTATCTTCCCTTTGAGATACGACAGAAGAGATGCACCAAATGCGGGAAATGTGTAACAATTTGCACTGAGAACGCGATAGAAGTAATATCAGAGAAGGTTGCGGAATTAATCAATACATAAATTATCGTAAATTGTGTGTACAGAATAACCATACAATCGATCCTATCATGCCTTTGCCGAAGGTGCCGAAATATTTCGGGATTCGGCAAAGAGGGGCAAGATCTATAACTCGTCTACGACCCATAGGGTAGAGGGAGATTCTTCTTAATGAATGGGACTGTAATTTTGAAATCCTTAATGATAGTACAGAGGAGGAAAATATGGCTAACATTGTAAAACTTCAGATAGACGGGCAGGAGGTTGAAGTACCGTCAGGGATGAATCTCATCGATGCTGCCGGGCGAGCAGGGATTCATATACCGAACCTCTGTTATATGAAAGGCATGAAAGGCGTAGGGGCATGCAGGCTCTGCCTCGTAGAAATCGAGGGACTGAAGGCCCCGGTCATCGCATGCAACACAAGAGTGCGGGAAGGGATGGTAGTCAATACAAAGACTGAGAGGGTTCAGGAAGTCAGAAAATTTGTGATAGACCTCCTTCTTTCCATGCATCCTCTTGATTGCATGACCTGTACGAAGGCTGGTGTGTGCAACCTCCAGAAATACGCGTATGATTTCGAGCTGAAAGAATCATCCTTTACAAGGAAAAAGTTCGGGTATCCAGTTGATGAAGCAAACCCTTTCATCAGGAGAGACCCTGAATACTGCATCCTATGCGGCAGATGTGTGAGGGTCTGTAAGGAGCAGGGGACGAATGTCCTCGATTTTATGGGAAGAGGGGTTGATTCAAAGGTTGTCACCGCCAACGACAAGCCTCTCCAGGAGTCGGAATGCACATTCTGCGGGAGTTGCGTTGATGTGTGTCCGGTGAATGCTCTTCTGGAATCCGATCCCCAGCATAAGGGCAGAGCATGGGAATACGAACAGGTCGCATCCGTATGCCTGCTCTGTGGAAACGGTTGTTCGATCACGGTGAGTTCAAAGGACGGAAAGATCCAGAAGATCAGCGCCGGGGCGCCTGCGGGCTCTGCTGAAAGATACCTCTGTGCATACG
Source organism: Thermodesulfovibrionales bacterium (assembly GCA_022013235.1). GTDB lineage: Bacteria > Nitrospirota > Thermodesulfovibrionia > Thermodesulfovibrionales > SM23-35 > JAKLQR01. Next base: position 4,798 of record JAKLQR010000340.1, read on the forward strand.
GAAGGTTCGGATTTGATTGTTTCGAAGCGGATACGCGCCTTACCTCTCCACTCATCAGAGAAGGTGGCGAACTGAAGGAGACTTCATGGGAAGAGGCGCTTTCACTTGCCGCGTCCAAGCTTAAAGAAGCAGGAAAGAATGCCGGATTCATCAGCACGGCCGGAATAGAGAATGAAGATGCACTAGCCCTCGGCAGATTCGCTGCCGATGTGGTGAAAACACCTCATCTCGATACCACCCTCAGCCTTTACGGAGACGGTGACGTTTTCAAAAAATCACAGACAGCGGATTTAGACACAACAACCCTCATTCTCCTCGTTGACGTGAACCCTTCACAATGGGAGAGGGTGCTCCCGGCGCTTGATGCGGCGGTAAGAAGAAGGGTGGACAGGGGCGCGAAACTTGTCGTAATAAACGCTGCGGACACAAAAATCGGGAGTATCGCCACAGTGAACCTCAGGGGAGATGTGCCCTCTCTCCTGAAGAGCCTTGCAAAAGCGCTGATCGGGAAGGGCATCAAAGCGACCGGGCAGATCGGGCAATCTGTCTCGGATGCAGAGATTACCGAAGAGACCGAAAAGGCCGCAACATTGATTTCAGAGTCGCATGAGCCCGTTATTTTCTCCTCCTCTGCTTTGTTTGACGCAGCTGCGAATATCGCGCTCCTGAAAGGAAAAATTATCGCGGTGCCTCTCGAAAGCAATGCGCGGGGCGTCGCTTTGATGGGACTGAAGAGAGAGGGGAAGACATATAACGAAATGACTGGCACAGCAGAGCGCAAAGAGCAGAGCGTAAAGAGTGCTGTTAAAGTCCTTTATACCGTTGGCGAAGTACCATTGCAGAAAAGGCCAGAGGGTGTTGAAGTCCTCATTGTGCAGAATTCACACCTTACAGAACTTGCGAAACAAGCTGATATCGTCCTCCCTTCTGCAGCATTTCTTGAATCCGCAGGGACAATCGTCGATTACCTTGGGAGAATCAAATATCTCGCACAGGTGATGGAGCCTCCGGGAGACGCAAAAAGCCACAGAGATATCTTTATCACCCTTGCAAAGGTTATGGGCAAGAAGATCAAGCGGCCGACCGAAGCCGAGGTAAAGAAGGCAGCGAAAGGGAGAGAGAAACTTACGTCTGGTCCTTTCATTCAACAGGAAGGGTTTGCTGTTACGCCTGGCGATTTTATCGAATCGATCAACGCTTCGGTCATCAAAGGTTCACGCCTCATGTGGTTGAAGGAAGCGAGAGAGGCTGCAACGGTATAACCGTTCAAAACGAAGAACTCAAAAAGGCAATCCAATCAGGATTGCCTTTTTTTGCTTGTTCTTTTGCCAGTTTCGTGGCCGTGGCCCTATAAAGCAAAAAGGTTGTCGTTGCGAACGAAGCGAGGCAACCTCAACCTCATGTTGATATTTATCTAATTGTTGGAGATTGCCTCGACGTTCACTCTCATCGCAATCACCCTGAAAAGTACTTCTTGAGCAGTTGAAAAGAGATAATCAGTGCTTCTCTTCAAAACTGCCCGGAAAAGAAGTGCTGTTCTCAGATAAAGCGTACTTTTTTTACCGAAGCGCTTACTATAAAGGCACGCTCATTGTTTGACCTGGCATCGACAGGGAAGAGAAAAAAGCCGGGACGGTCAGGAGTATACCCTACCGTTGTACCTGTCAGTAATTCACCATCCTTAAACTCAACCTCTATCTTCCTGCCATGAATCTGACCCGATGCCGTGAAGTCTTTCACCTCATTATAGGAAGGATCACCGGAGAAGTCCTTCACGAAGAATACCGCTTTCAGGTCTTTTACCTGAACCTTGACCCCTTCCTGCGTAATATCTTCAAAGTTTGATGACAGATGGAATATCGGTTTATTCGGATAAAAATCGTGGGTAAACCCTTTCAGCACCTTACCGTCAGCAAATCTTATAACAATCTTCGCAGGCTCAATGGGTTTTCTGTCTTCAGATAGATTCATAATCTGGAATGAACTCCTTTCTTTCTGGTATTTTTCAAATTTTGGTATGACCTGTCAAGTTTTATTCCATTGCGTCATTGAATTCACTTCGATATTCCGCGGTTCCCGTTATTCTCCGTTTAATTTTTCTTGTGGAAAATCAGAAGAATTTTGCACTCAATATTCCCTGCAGCATGCTATGGAATCTTGATTCGTATTCTCTCTTCTTGACAGAACTATATAATTATACTTGAAGCGCTCTCTTGCGGCAATCATCAACGACCTCCTGCGGTATGAATTTCAATGCCGCAATGACGAGCAGGGGGACGATAATCACGTCATCGAGATGCCCGATCAAAGGGATGAAATCCGGGATGAGGTCAAAAGGCAGGAGGATATATCCGACAGCGAGACCAAGGAGGATTTTGGAAATCTTCGGGGTCCTTTTGTCTTTCAGGACAAGCTGGTACACCCTGAGTTCATTCCTCAGATTTCTCCCGGCAGATTTCAATTTTTCGAACATACCGCTCACCTTCCCATTGTATCTCTTAAGAGCGGAAACGGGAAGACGAAACTTCCGGCAATCTGGTAGAATATGCTGCACATGGAAGACATATATAATATCAAAATACCTGTGTTTGAAGGCCCCTTTGACCTCCTGTTGCACCTTATCAGGGAGAACAAAATCGATATCTATGACATCCCGATTGCCCTCATCACGAGTCAGTATCTTCACTATATCGAAATGATGAAGGAACTGAATCTCGAGATCGCCGGTGAATTTCTCGTCATGGCTGCAACGCTGATCTATATCAAATCGAGGATGCTTCTCCCTCCCGATGAAGAAGCCCCTGTTGAAGAACTGGAAGACCCGAGGGCGGAACTTGTCCAGCGACTTCTTGAGTACCAGAAATTCAAAGAGTCTGCGGGAGACCTCAGGATGCGGGAAGAGGAATGGATAAAGGTTTACCGCAGGGATTCTCTCCTTGATGAAGAAAAAGAGGAGGGAGAACTGTATCTTTTCGATGTAAATCTTTTTGACCTGCTCGATGTGTTCAAGAAGATACTTGAGAAAGCCCCGCCGGAAATTATCTCGATTACGAAAGAGACGCTCACGGTGAAGGACAGGATGTCTGTGATCATGGAAATTCTCGAAGGGCAGGAAACTGTCAGGTTTGAAGACTTTTTCCAGGAGGGTATGACGAGGATTCAGCTTATCATCACCTTTGTCGCGCTTCTCGAACTCATCAGACTCGGTCTTGCCCGTGCATATCAGGAGCGGGAATTCGGAAACATCTGGGTCATCAATCCCGCCACGCAATCTTCCGCTGTTCAAACGCCCTGATATTTCATTTTCTACCCATTGCTGACCAAAATATTTAGTGTCTGTGTATAAACTACCCGAGTAATTCAGAAGACTGTCATTCCCGCAAGAGAAGCGCATCGGGAATCCTTCCTGGAAGCCATCGGAAAGATTCCGGACAAGCCGGAATGACAAACAAACGTCAAAAATTTTGCAATTATAAACAGACACTATTCTGGCATGGGGATACAGCCCAATTTCTCGGTTACAAAGACACCTCCTGTCTGCTATGAGTTACTAAGACGGTCATTAGTAAGGCGACGTTCTTATCGCTCTTTGTCATTGCGGCTTGTCCGCAATCCTTCCGGGTTTTCAGAAAGATTCCCGACAAGCGGGAATGACATCGATGTAGCTTTACTTATAGCCGTCTTAG
>JAKLQR010000341.1 GCA_022013235.1 Thermodesulfovibrionales bacterium
ATGCGTTTTTTGAAATAGGATATTTCCCTATCAAGAATTGATGCGGGTTTGCGCATTCCTTATTTGTATTTTTTGTGAATTTCGAGCAGTTACTGCGGAAGATGGGCTATGTTCCTGTTCTCCGGGATATTCTTCCCTCTTGATAATTTGCCGCCGGTTGTGTCAACGATCGCCTTTTTTACCCCGCTCTATCATCTGGTGAACATCTGCCGCGGGCTCTCTTTCGGCAATCTGCAATGCTGCATCTGGGATATCGTGTGGATCATCGCGGTAGTGATTCTGCTTGCGCCGTATCCGTTCAGGCTTATGCAGAGGAGGATTATAAAATAGCTGCGGGACCGTAGCGCATAGGAAGAGTAATCAGTGACAATACGCCGGGTACTCTCATAATGATGGTTGAATAGCTTGCAGTTTCGACGGTAAGTTCTATTTCAGAGAGAGTACTTCTTTTTTTGATAACCTGTCATGATCGGACACAAGGTCAGCCCGATAGACAGCCTGCGAGTTATCCTCGAACAATACGCTGAACGCGACAGATGTACCGCTTACCGCCTCGTCTTTTTTGAACATGAACGCCCGTGGATGTTTCCCGTCGAGTAAAGTATTGGTATCGACGATAGTGGTAAGTTTTCCGCCAAGATTTGTATATATGCCCTGTTGTCTGTCGTCTCCAAAGCCACGGAAAGCAAGAACCCCGCTGTCCATTGCAGGGTCTCCGATCAGGATGAAATTTCCTCTCCCGTCCGGAATAGCAGTATATCCCTGCATCGCGACAACTGTTATAGCACCTCCATCGAGAGTACAAACAGCCTCCGGCCTTGAGATGCCATCATTGATCCGTGCTTTGAAAGCGATCCGCTCACCGTCGAGTGACGGATCCCAGAGATCGGAAATGTTCCATGTCTCTCTGCCAGGGACAGGGGTATTCCTGTCTGCAATAATATGGAGATCCCCGCCGGTATGGATATAAATGCCTTTCCGGTTATCGGGCCCATAGCCGGTGAACGCAATCTTCCCGCTGTCAATGCTCGCTTCAGCAACATCAGTGAAATTCAGCGAAGGTGACATTCCGGGGACAGGGGTATTCGTGTCTGCGATAATGTTCAGGCTCTTCCCGATATCTGAATATATCCCTCCCTGATTTTTGCTGTCTGTGCCGTGAAACACGATGATGCCATTCTTGATTGAGACACTGCCGAGGTGAGCGACGGAATTGACGGACCTGTCAGATGCAGATATATTTTTCGATGCAAGCATATGGAGAATTCCTCCTGCATCGGTATAAATACCCGTCTGCGAGTCACTGCCGGAACCTACAAATGCAACGTGCCTTCCGTCGAGAGAAGGGTCGGAAAAATTACTGAAATTTCCGCTTCCTTCAGGAAGAGGGGTATTCTTGTCGGCGACGACCTTGAGTGTCCCGTTGATATGGACGTAAATACCGCTCAACTCTCTGCCGTCCTGGGAACGGTGGTTGCCCCAAAAAGCAATATTTTTACCGGTAAGGGATGGTTGTCCGAAACAGGTGAAATTTTCTGTCCGGCCAGGGATTCTGGTATTGGTATCAACGATCCTGGTAAAAATCCAGGAAAGGGCCTCAGCAGTGACAGGGTACAGGTGAAGAACGCCCAGAACCGCGAAAATACTTAGTGTTTTGAGGATGAAGCTTTTCATAGGAAACTCCTTTTTGCGAACTTGCCCTTTTAGATAAACAATAACCGAAATAAATTTATTGTCAATCTAAGTAAAAGTACTAATTTGCCTGAAAAAAGGTATGATTAAATTTTAAAACTATAGTTGTAATTATTGCTGTTCAAAATAGGTAAGTGTAGGGAAAGAGTCCCCGTTTTTCTTTAAAACAACCGCGCTTCTTTCCTGTACTGCGCGATCATTTCAATCAGTTCTTCATACGCAAGCGTCTTCACATGCAGGGTTCTCGCCTGAAGGAGTTTAGAGCCGGGGTTCTCTCCGACGAGAACATAATCAGTCTTTTTTGAGACAGAAGATGCGGTATGTCCTCCGAGGCGCCGGATCATCTCCTCTATTTCATTCCTCGGCTTCGGGAGGATGCCGGTGATGACGAAGGTGAGGCCGTCGAATGGTCTTCTCCCTTCCTCTGCAGCGACAAAATCGGGATTGCTTAACTTCATCCCAGTCTCTTTGAGAGCATCAAGAGTTTTAATGTTCTTTTCGTCGTTGAAAAACGTTGATACAGAAAAAGAGATCTTTTCGCCCATCTGTTTTATCTTGGTAAGTTCATCGGGTTTTATATTATAAAGATTTTCAAGCGTCCTGAAGTTTTTTGCGAGAAGTTTCGCCCCGTATGCGCCCACATGAAGTACTCCGATCGCAAAAAGAAACCTGGCAAGAGTGTACTCTTCGATCGGTTAATTGCGTCAATAAGATTCTGTGCCGATTTTTCAGCAAATCTTGGCAAAGCAAGGAGATCTTCCTTTTTCAATCTATAAATGTCAACAAAATGTTTTACGAGTTCCTTCGAGCAAAGCATTTCCACATTCTTCTCGCCAAGACCCTCTATATCCATGCCTCCCCGTGACGCAAAATGGAATATCTTTTCCCGGACCTGTGCAGGACAGTTCAGCCCGATGCATCGTGCGGCAACCTCACCTTCTTCCCTTACAACCTTTGAACCACACACCGGGCAGCGTTCCGGCATGGGGAAGTGTTTCTCCTTCCCTGTCCGCTTGTCTTTGATCACCTCAAGAACATGGGGGATTACGTCTCCTGCCCGTTCGACGACAACCGTGTCTCCTATGCGGATATCTTTTCGTTCTATCTCGTCCCAATTGTGCAGGGTGGAACGGGAAACCGTTACCCCTCCTATTCTTACCGGCTCGAAAATGGCAAACGGAGTGATGACCCCTGTTCTTCCGACGCTGCCCTGAATATCGAGTATTTTCGTAATGCCCTGGTGGGCAGTAAATTTATAGGCGATAGCCCATCGGGGTTCCCGTGTTTTCATGCCAAGCTGTTTCTGCAGATCGAAACTGTTTACCTTTACTACGGAGCCATCAGTTTCAAAGGAGTATCCCTTCCGGTTCTCCTCGATTTCCCCGATGACCTGAATGACCCGTTCGATTCCTGTTACGGTCTTTATGAGAGTAGGGACCGGAAACCGTGCCTTTTCAAGCCATTGCATGAACTTCCCTTGAGTCTTAAATTCGAAACCTTTCACTAAGCCGATACCGTAACAGGCCAGATGGAGTTTCCGTGAAGCGGTTATGGAAGAATCGAGCTGTCGTACCGAACCCGCAGCGGCATTCCGCGGGTTCGCAAAGAGCGGCTCCCCTTTTTCTTCCCTGTCTTTGTTTAACTGTTCAAAATCACGGATATCCATATAGACTTCACCGCGGATATCAATTTCGTCAGGCACGCTGCCGTCATCCGAAATTTTTATCGGAACGGATTTTATCGTTTTGATATTCCGCGTCACCTCTTCACCCTCATATCCGTCTCCCCTTGTTGATGCCTTATACAGCAGTCCTTTTCTGTAAGTCAGCTCAATCGCAAGGCCGTCATATTTGGGCTCGACAGTGTATTCGATATCCTGATCTGATTTCAGAATCCTTTTGATCCTTTTCTCAAATTCAACCAGGTTTTCCTGCGTAAAAGCGTTGTCCAGAGACAGCATGGGTTCCGTATGCTTTACCTTCTCAAACTTTTCGAGGGGCGGCGCACCGACCCTTTGGGTAGGCGAATCGGGAAGGACATAGTGATGCTTCCCCTCAAGATGCTTGAGGTGGAAATACATCCGGTCGTACTCTTCGTCCGGAATCACCGGTGAATCAAGGACATAATATCTGTAGCAGTGGTAATTGAGTTCCTGCACGAGTTTCTCGATTTCGTTTTTCATGGTATCGGTTATCTTGTCAGTCATTGCTGCTTCCCACTATTTCGAGAAGGAGCATGAGCGCCTCCCGCGCTGCGTTATCCCTGTTTTCCTCTCTGCCGCCCTTGAGTTTCAGTTCCTTTGCGGATGTTTCCCCTTTTCGGCTTACCGCAATATAGACCAACCCTTTTTCTTTTCCTTCAAGCACATCGGGGCCAAGGTTGCCGGTCGTTGCAACCGCAAAATCCGTGTTTGACAGGGAGCGAATTTTTTCAGACATTTCCCGTGCCGTCTGCTCGCTCACCACACCGTAGCTGGCAAGCGTGCTGGAGGAGACCCCGATAAGCTTCTCTTTCATCGCTGGAGCATACGCGACTGCCCCGGCGATAAAAAAGCTGCTTGCTCCCGGCTGTGAGGTGAGCGCGTGGCTGATAAGTCCGCCGGTACATGATTCTGCCACTGAAAGGGTAAGCCCTCTCCTTTGAAATACTTCGTGGACTTCACGGGCGACTTTCTCAAGTTCCTTATTCATCGGAGTAATTATAGAAAAGTTTATCAGAGAAGGGCAAAAAAAATTTGCGCTATACAACTTCGCATTGCCTAAT
>JAKLQR010000342.1 GCA_022013235.1 Thermodesulfovibrionales bacterium
AGGCCATTAACATTGTACTTCAGAGAACACAGCCAATAAGGCAGGATAACTTTGAATTTGGCAAAAAAGGGGTAATGGAAAATAGGATTTAACTAACTGAAAACATTAGAGAAAGTAGGTTTTGTTACGTATAGCGCGGTGAAAGAAACAAAAAGAGCCGGTATATTGTGGGCTATAATATGCAAGTCGATCTTATTTGCCCTTCTTGGAATACTTTTTCAGTAAGTCCTCTACCGCTTCTTCGAGGACCACATTGACAGCTTTATCCTGACTGACAGGCAAGGCTGGGATATCTCTTACCTGTGGTATATGAAAGATATTTCTATACAGGACAACTCGCAGCATGAAAGGATTGGTGTCCACTATTGACATCCGAGCTCAGTGAACACTGAATTCATGAAAATAAACGGGTTAAATCGTTTTTTGATTGCGTACTGTTATGATCTTCTCTATATGCTCATCGCAGTGTTCGATTTGGACCTTGTGGGTAAACGCACATGCTGCGATAACCAGATCGGCTGTGGGAACCGTATATCCGGCCTTTCTGCATTCCCGGGCAAGCTCTTTTGCCGTCTGCCACACTTCGCTTGAAGTTTCAAGGCAGATAATCTCTTTTTCAAGCTCTTTCAATTTCTTCTTCTCATACTCACCTTTTGCGCCATTCCAGAGTTCAACGGCAATAATGTCACACCACGCAGCGCTTCCGTCAAGCATAAGATTCAGAACACGCTCTCTGACATCGTTCCTGCCGGAAACCCGAAGCGCTTCGATCCAGCTTGAAGTGTCGATGAGAACTGCCTTTATTTTTTCCACTTCCGGTCTTCGCGCATGACTTTCAGGTCGTCCTGTGTCATAAATTCATTGAATGTGCCAAGGACCCTGGAGAGTTCAGCAAGTCTGCGCCTTCTGTTGAAATCTTTGACAGCGTATACGACAGCGTCCTTTTTTGTTTTCGCACCGGTATGCTTTATTGCTTCCTTAAGCTCTTCTTCGGGAATATCAATTGTTGTTTTCATGCTTCTATTATAATAATAAATGCAATCTAATTCAATATTAATTATATTATAGTCTCACGACATATTGAAAGACAGAGCGCTGAAACATTGACACTCTTATTGCCATATCAGTATACTTAAAGTAAGAAAGTAAGGAGGTAAGCATATGCCTGCGGTAAAGATTGGCCCGAAGCACCAGATTACGATACCCAAGGAGGTTTTTGATTCCCTCAAATTAGAGGCGGGTGATTTTCTTGATACTCATATTAAAGATAACGCTATTGTCCTTGTCCCCAAGAAGTTGGTTCCCAAAGAACAGGAATGGTTCTGGACAAAGGAATGGCAGGACTTGGAAAAAGAAGCGGATGAGGCCATAGCAAAAGGTGAAACCATCGGGCCGTTTTCAAAATCAGGTGATGCCATTAAAGCGCTCAAAAAGTGAAAGTCTCCTTTACAAAACCATTCAAGAGAGACTACAAAAAACTTCCAGGGAATATTCAGGAACTGATAGATAAACAGATTACATATCTTCTGGAAAATCCAAAACACCCTTCGCTCCAGATCAAAAAGATGGAAGGTCATCCATTTATATGGGAGGCAAGGATCACCAAAGGATACCGTATGACCCTCCAAATTGATGGAGATACCTGCCTGCTGAGAAGGGTTGGAACCCATTCTATTCTCAAGACCCCGTAATCTATCTTTCTCCTTCAGCACAATACCCTCGGTCCCGGCATTATTACTCTGGCAAGCAACTACTTTAAAATCGTCATTGTCCGGCTTGACTCCCGAATCAAGTACGGGACAGGCTCCCAATCCAGAACCTATTGAAAAGCCTGGATTCCCTGGTCAAGCCAGAGAATGACACAAGGAACCCTGCAGGCAATTATCAAGTTTCAGAAACTAATACCCCGCCGCCGCATTGCACATGAATTCCGCAAAGATAGGGCCTACTGTCTGATTGCCAAACGCATTGGGATGTGAATCGCTGTCCGAATGGCTTCCCTCGTATTCATAACGGAGCATATTCGCAGTGGCGCTTCCGTCGTTTTGCTTTGCGAGATAATCAAAAAGATTGAAGCACCGCACATTCGGATGCCCGCTCAGATAGGTATCGCTGCAGAGCCAGTCGGCAAAGGCCCTCGCATTTGCTGCAGTGGTTGCATCTGTTGCCATATGATGTAACGGAGGAGTCGACATCACGATGAACAGACGGTCTGTCTGTGTGTCGAAAAAGTCCCTCATTCCAAGATACCACGCCTGGTACTGCGCCAGTGTTGAAGCATCGCGGATATCCGACGCAGGGAAACACGACTTAAAGGCAATGACCTGATGATTGCCAATAATCTGATTGCGTGCGTTCACATATTCTGTTTCAGTCCTCGTCCATAAATTATAGAGGCCGTCAGTGTCTGTATTGTCACCCGGTATATTGTAGTTCATTCCCATGAAGTCTCCCTGGGCATTCCGCAGGCCGTCAGAGTTATATCCATGGTCCCAGAATACAAACTGTGTGCCGTGCGAGGAGTTATATGATGCGATTACGCTTCTCATGTCTCCTTCAACTATCAGACCGTCTCCCGTCGAATGATGAAGGAAGAAAAGGTTTGTGAGTGTTGTGGGAGGAGGCGCTGTGCTGCTCCCTGTCGTAAAGCTCCAGACATAATCAGACGCCATCGCATTCCCCGCACTATCCCTTACCCCCGTGGTTATGGTGGCGGTATAAGTTGTGTTCTCATTCAGGCTTCCTGAAGGGGTAAAGGTTGCAGTTGTGCCTGAGTAACTGACCGTGCCAGTGACACCATTGACAGTGAATGTAGAGGCGTTCACGGTTGAAGAATCAAGAGACTCAGAAAATTGTGCGGTTATCCCCGTGGTTACAGAAACACCAGTGGCATTCCATGCAGGACTGGTCAGAATCACGGAGGGAGGCGTCGTGTCGGTGCACTCTCCGGTGTCGAAAGAGTGAACTGCCTGGTTGTTCGTTTCACTGATCTCTTCTATAGTATTATCTGCATCAATCACGGCAATGACATATTGACACGAAGCCGAACTGCCGGTCGGAAATTTGTAACTAAGTTTCTTTGACTTGGTTTTCCCGGTTTTCACCGTCCCGGTGGATACCTGCTTCAGTTCCGTATCGGTCGCATCCCACGTGGAATCCCCCGAAAGATAAAACCGCACCACAGATGATGATGCATTCACGGTGCCGGTATTCGTGATCCTCAGGGTCCCCTTAACTTTGCATTTCATGCCTTTCTTGGTGTTCTTGCAAGTCTGGGCTATTGAATACCATTCCCCGGTAAGATCAGGGATGTCAGGATTGATAACCGTACCCGTTCCGGTGAGAGAAACATTCAATGTTGTTGTGTCAGGGTCGTTCGACAATATCTGCAAGGTGGCATTCCAGACACCTTCAGCGGCTGGGGTGAACACGACCGTTACCGTGCAGCTCCCACCGGAAGCAAGGGTTGGAGAAAAGTCCGGACACGTGCCTGTCTGCAGGCTGAACATGCCAGCGTCTGCTCCGGTGATAGCCATCGAACTGATCACAAGGTCCTGTGCCCCTGTATTGGAAAGAGTAAAGGTCCGCGGTGCGGAAGAACTTCCAACATCTGTATTCCCAAAGGTATAGAAAGAAGGTGAAACGGAAATGTTCGGCAGATCGCTCACTACCGCTCCATACTCATACGCGCCTCTGTCAACATCTGAACCCGCGGGACGCGCTGCCCTGGTTATATCATCATAAGGGACCAGACCGCCAAGACTGCCGGACGGAAGACCGCTGTCGATAGCAGGGCTGCCTGCCTGAAGATGACCATCAAAATTATCAAAGCTGCTGTTTACCAGCAAAGGGTCTGAAAAAATATCCTGCGAACCCGTGGAACTCAGGATCTGGGCATTATAAATAACATTGTAATCCACATGTCCTGTAGTAAAACCACTGGGGTCTCCATCACCCACAAAATGGCTTAATGTTCCGTCGTCGCGGAGGAAATAGGGGTATCCGCTCCAGATATTGTTCTGGAGGACTGCAGATTCAGTGCCGTTGCAGGACGGCTGGTCCGGAAAATCAAGGGTAATACACTGTGCTTCTATAAGAGCCCACCCTTGACCCGCTATAGTGGAGTTCACAACCAAACCGGTATTGCCGCGTCCCAGGTTTAGAGACAGGGCAGCCCCCCCTGCCCTGCATTGGTCGCCGCTCTCCATATCCCCCATCTCCTGTGCGAACGATTTCTGAAAAAAGTAACCGCAATCACCCACAACAAGGGAATTCACTATTAAAGATGCCCCCCTGCTTTTATCTGATTGCCTGCGTTCCCTTCTGCTCTTGTCCTTCTGATCTCGACCATGCTTCCGGGGTTGTCAACCCCCACATAAAGAAGGTCGACTCCGTCGGATGTGTTATGCCTGAACAGAGAATCCTCGATAATCCAGTGGCCTCCGGAACGCCCGACTCCTATCCCGTCTCCGTACCCGCCTGCTGACTGCGCCCAGCAGTGGTCGGGCTGCATTCCCGGATAAGTCTCAACACATCCGTTCCATTCAACCGTGACTCTTCTGAAAGTGATTGTTCCGCTGTTCGAGTCATCATCCTCCCACAGGTCACCGTCCCATCCGATCAATCCGTTCGCTGCGATTCTTACATCCTCGGCTGTCCAGTTTGAGAGACGCCCTGCATGAATACCACCGCCAGAGAGTCCGTGAATGTTCAGGTGTCTCAAGGTAACATTTGAGGAGTCTGCAGCATAAATCCCCCTGTCCGCCCACTCACCATAAGGATAGGCATCCCGTTCGCAGCGCACGGAAGAATTGGAATGATATTCAACGCATCCTGAGTGATCAGTAATTTCAAAGCAGTCTATGATCGTATCTGAAGTCCCTTCGAGATTCAGTATGTGATATGTTCTCTGCGTACCCCACAATTCAGGCGGGGTTGAACATCCTGAATCCCATCCTTTGCCGAGGATACGGGTCGGATTGAGAGGATCAGGACCCGAAGGGACAGACGGAAGATGACATTCAAAAGACCCCTCTGCATCACACCATCCGGTATTCGGCGCTCCGTATCCCATCATGTAACTCCCTGCATCAATAAGTAATGTGTCACCGCCATTGATCCTCCAGCCGCCCCCGCTGTCAAGCGCCCAGAAAGGATGCGCCCAGGCACATGCCTGATTTTCGCCGGAGCCCGGATACGCTGTATCTGCCAGGCCGCTGCACTGTTGGGCGGTGCCTCCGTCGGTTCTGATGTAGTATGTGGCAGCATGGGAAATTGTTGCGGCAGAAAGCAAGAAACAAAGAATACTCAAATATGTGACCACTCTTTTCATGGTTCTTCTCCCCTTTACCGTTAGCGGCAGATTGCTTTTTTCAGAGAAACCTATTCTGAATTGATGTATTAATTGGGCTTAACACACTTATTTATTAGCAAAAATACCTGAATATGTCAAATGAGGGGATGAGTCTCGACTTCTGCCGGGGGAAGGGTGCCCCGTCTCTTTACCCGCCGATTTTCGACATGGGTCTTCCGGAACCTTTTCTGAACTTGAAAAGGTTCTCCATGCCGGCCTGGCGCATGCTGATATTATGGCCTTCGGGTTTTACCTTGACCGAAAGGATTATGAGGCGGTGTATTTCGTCATCGGACATGTTCTGCCTCAGAGCGGGTTTCAGGTCGATTTCCGTTTCGGAAAAAAGGCAGGGTCTCAGTTTCCCATCTGCTGTCATACGCAGCCGGTTGCACTCTCCGCAAAAATGGTTGCTGAGGGGACTGATAAATCCTATTACTCCCTGAGCGCCTTCGAGCCTGAAATAATGTGCAGGGCCTGATTTCCTCACCGGAGCCGGGACGAGCGTTCCGAGGTTCCCTACACGGGAGCGTATCTCGTCTACAGCGACAAAACGTTCAGGGCTCCAGAGGTCCTGTGAATCGAATGGCATAAATTCAATAAACCGTATCTGATAAGAAGTATTGAGGGTCAATTTTGCGAACGCCTCTATCTCGCTGTCATTAATGCCCCGGATGGGAACCATGTTGATCTTTACCGGAACAAGCCCGACTTTTTCAGCAGCCTGTATCCCCCGCAAAACCGCGTCGAGGTTCCCTCCTCTCGTAATCTCCGTGTATTTTTCAGCAGACAGGGAATCGAGGCTCACATTCACCCGGTTGAGCCCGGCTCCGGCAAGTTCCTCTGCGTGCTGTTCGAGGAGGATGCCGTTTGTAGTGAGACTGAGATCACGGATTTCGGGTATCTGTTTTATGAGGTGAACGAGGTGTGCGATATCCTTTCTGACGAGCGGTTCGCCTCCTGTGATACGAACCCGTCTCACCCCTATTTTCGCGGCAACTTTCAGAATTCTCGCGATCTCTTCATACCGGAGGATTTCCTTATATTCTATCGGAACAACCCCTCCGGAAGGCATGCAGTAGATACAGCGGAGATTGCACTTGTCGGTGACTGAAATGCGGAGATAATCTATGGTGCGGTGGAAACCGTCCCTAAGGCTGCTCATTTTTTCTTCTTCAGGTTCTGTTTCGTGCTGATTTCGTCTGTTTTCTTCTGTGCGATTTTGGCTTCATTCGTGTCCGGGAAGCGTTCCACCACCTGGTCGAGGATCACCTTTGCGGTCTTGGGATCCCCGATTTCCACAAAAGAAAGCCCCTGCTTCAAGAGGGCGGATGGAGCCTTCCGGCTCTTGGGGAATTTCTTCAGGAGCGTTTCATAGGAGAGGATCGCGCTTTCAAAGTCTTTCTCCCGGTAATATGTCTCCCCGATCCAGAACTGTGCGTTATCAGAAAGTTCGTTCTGCGGGTATGTTTTGAGGAAGAGTTCGAACTTTTCCCGGGCTTCACTATATTTCCCGTTGATGAATAACGCATATGCAGCATCATAGTGTGCCTTTTTGTCGGCATACTGAGTTTTGGCGTTTTTATCCGTACCAGGCGCTGTCTGAACAGGGGGCTCTTCAGCGTCCTCCGCATTTTCTTCCGACCGTTCTTTCAGCGCCGCTTTGTTCTCTTTCACCTGCAATTCAACAGTATCGAACCTGGTCTTCATCTCCCTGATCTGGCCTTCCAGCGCGATGAGCTGGGCTTTCAGCAGTTCCATTTCGGTCGAAGATTCCTTCAGCTTGTTTTCTACGAAATATTTGTTCTCATCGAATCTGCCGCTCAGCACCTGTATGTCACGCGATGTGTTGGACAGCATGGACTGAATCTCTGACTGGCTCTGACGCATGACATTGAACGATTCCTCTTTTGCCACTCCCGCAGTCTTCTCTTTCATCCCGTTCAGTTCATTCTGCATGGCTGAGGAATCTCTCTGAAGTCTCCCGATATCCTGGCGGAACGCTTCCATCTCATCAGTCGTGACGCACGCGGAAAGCATTGTGACCGCTGCAGCGAGGAGAATATGAAAGACCGGGTTGAGATGCCCGGGGGAAAGGAGCCGCTTTAAAAACACTATCTGCCCGCCTCCCTCAGCACGACAAAATGCGCCCTTCTGTTCTTTGCGAAGCATGAGTCTGTCAGGTCCGCGCAAAGAGGGTTCTCTTCTCCATAGCTTATCATCTGGATCCTGTCCGAAGCGATGCCGAGGGCAACAAGGTAGTCACGGACTGACTTTGCCCTTCTGTCGCCAAGCGCAAGGTTATACTCGTTTGTGCCCCGTTCATCACAATGTCCTTCGACCGAGATATTTGTTTTTCCATTTTTCAGAAGCCAGGCAGCAATTCCCTGCAGCACCGGCTTTGCCTCATCCCGGATATCGTATGCATCGTATTCAAAGTAAATATCTTCAAACAACCCGCTTTCTTCTTTAAACCGCGCCGGTTCCTCCCTGGTTTCCACCTTTGCAAGCGCCTGTTCCCTTATCTCTTCCCCGGGTTTCACCCCTGCCCTGTCCCTCTCCCATCCAGAGGATTCTTTCTGAGGAACTGTAGCCTGCTCCTTCTGGGAAGGCTTTTCCTGCTGGGGCGGCTGCTCCGGTTTTACGATCTTCTTCTGCTGGCAGCCGACGGCCGCAATTGCGAAGATGAGAAGAATCAATACTGCAATCTTTTTCATATATTCCTCCTTGGAAGGGATTTCTCTGTTGTTTTGCTATTGAAGCACTGCTTCATTCTAAGGACCTTCACCCTGCCTTCTCTTCTGCAATAGCCGGGGTTAATTTGGCGACCACCTCGGTCCGGATGCCTTCATTCCCCTCGGAGTGATTCTCTGCTGGACTTCTCCGTTCGCTCTCATGATATATATCCCCTTGACGCCGTCCCTGTCGGACATGAAAGTGATATACCTTCCGTCCGGAGAAAAAGAGGGCTCTTCGTTATTGCCCTGCCCCGTGAGCTGCGCGAGCCCTGTGCCGTCCGGATTGATGATGAAGATCTGGTTGCCGCCCGTCCTGCCTGAAAAAGCGATCTTGTCGCCCTTTGGCGACCAGGACGGCGAGGTATTGTAGGAACCTTCATAGGTTATCCTCCGCACATCGGAGCCGTCTTTTCTCATGAGATAAATCTGGGGACTTCCGCCCTTGTCCGAAACAAACGCAATATGCTGTCCGTCAGGAGAGACCGAAGGGGATACTTCAATCCCATATGATGAGGTGAGCCTTGCGGACTTGCCGGCATTGAGGCTCATACTGTAAATATCAGGAGTGCCCTCTTTTGAAGAAGAAAAAACAACCTCGCTGCCGTCAGGGAAAAAGTCTCCGGCGATATTCGTTCCGGTCGCTGCATACACCTGCTTTTCTCTCATGCTCGTAAAGTCTAACAAATAAATACCCCATTGTCTATTCCTCTCGGCGGAATACAGAAGACGTTTTGCGTCTCTCGACCAGCGGGGAGCAAGAAGGATATTCCCTTCCAATCCCATATTCGCAATCCTGTTTCCGTCCCAGTCCATAGAACAGAGTGATTTCCCCTCTTTTTCACTCCTGACAAACGCAATTTTCGACCTGAAGATGCCTTTCTCGCCGGTAAGTGCGGAGTAAATATCATTTGCGATCGAGTGGGAACGCGGACGGAGGAGTTCTTTCCCCGCGCGGTACTCTTTTCTTAGTATCTCCCTTGCTTCATACACGTCATAGAGCATAATGGTTACCTGCAGCTCTGTCGTTCCCCTGACCGTTCCCTTTACCACGGCTTCAACGCCAAGGGGGGTCCAGTTTTTCTGGCTGAAGGGTTGTTCAGGATTTTCGAGATATGCGTTCTTGTCTATGGGGGCGAAGAGACCGGTAAACTCAAGGTCATTCCGGACGATCTCCGGGACCTCATATCCTGAAGGGCCGGAGAATTCTTGTACGGCAATCGGCATCTTCTTCAATCCCGGCGACATGATGTCGATATAGACTTTCGCTTCGCAAGTGAAAAGTGAAAAGTAAAAAGTGAAAAGTGAAAAAAAGAAAAATAACAAAAAAATTCCTGCCCTTTCGCTGTCAACTTTTAACTTTTCACTTTTCACTTTCAACTTTCTTCTCACGGATAAAACCTCACCCCGAGTTCTATCTCATCAGGCGGCGGGGTGAGGGGGCTTGCTTTTGCAAGCGCCTTGATGGCGGATTTGTCAAAAAGTGAATTGCCGGAACTCTTCTCAACCCTCTGCACAATCGCAGTCCCGTCTTTTAATATCTTCACCGCAATCACCGCTTCGATGTCCTTCCTGCCGATATCAGGATAAACCCACTCCTGCCATATCTCTTTCGTGATCTTCGAATAATAATCATCAAATGGCATACCCTTGCCCTGTCCGGCAGTTTGTGCATTTGTTTTGGTCTTCTTCACGCTGCCCGCCTTCAGAGAGATAACCTTGCGGAGGCTTACTATCTTTTCCAGCTTTTCTATCTTTTTCTTCGCTGCATCCTTCGCGGCAAGAACTGCGATCTTGTCTTCGATCAGTTTCTTCCGGACCATCTTGTCCTTTGCGTTTTCCTCCTTCACATTTTTCTTTGGGGTTTCTGCGGGCTGGGCAGCAGCCTGTGTCTCCCGGGGGCTCTCCGTCCGCTCGTCTCTGTCAAAACCGTTCACCGCGCCGGGATTGACAAGCTGGACTATGTACGGCGAAGGCATTACAATCTGGCTGGACTGACGCATGACAAGGACAACTATGAGGAACGCAACAAGATGGACGGCGAATGAAAGGGCAGCCGTTCTCTGGATGCTCGGTTCCCTCATTTCAGGCTGATCTTCGGCTCAGTAATCATGCCGAGTTTCTCTATGCCTGCCTCCTTAATCTCACCCATGACTTGAACCACAAAGCCGTAAGGCACGTCTTTGTCTGCCTTTAAAAAAACGTTCGGGTTCAATTTGCTGATCGCGTGAAGTTTCCTGCCCATTTCATCGATCGAAACGGGGTTGTCGTTCATATAGATAATGCCGCCTTTTTTCACGATGAGGGTAATCCGCTCTTCAGGGGGGAGGTCTTTTCCTTTTGCCTGGGGAAGGTTCACGTCTATCCCCTGCTGCAGGAGTGGTGCAGTCACCATGAAGATGACAAGGAGGACCAGCATCACGTCAACGAAGGGGGTAACATTGATCTCTGACATCACGGTTCGTCCCCTAGTGAACTTCATGCGGATTCCCTTGAGAAGAAATCGAGGAGTTCTTCAGCGAAATCCTCCATTTCGATTATCATCCTCCTCGCCTGGCTCAGATAATAATTGTATGCGATGACCGCCGGGATTGCGGCAGCGAGACCCGCTGCAGTGGCAATGAGCGATTCCGCAATGCCTGGGGCAACCACCGCAAGCGACGCAGCGCCGGCTGAGCCTATCCCCATAAACGAGTTCATGATCCCCCAGACAGTTCCGAAGAGGCCAATAAAAGGAGTCGTAGAACCGGTTGTGGCAAGGAAATTCAGATATTTCTCGAGCTTCGCCGATTCAAGGGCGCCGTATCTTCTCAGGAGTCTTTTCGTCTCGCTCTTTTCCTTCACCGTGTCCGTGTATGCCATCCTGAAAAGGTTTGCGATGGGACTCATCGTGTAAGCCTTCGTTGCCTGAAAAAGACTCTTTGCATCCCTGCTCGACCGGTATGCCCTCAGGAACTGTTCGGATTCCTTATGCGCCCTGGAAAAGTATTTCTGCTTGAAGAATATAATCGCCCAGGATACGACCGAGAAGGCGAGAAGGATCAGCAGGACTCCCTTCACAATAATTCCTGCCTGCAGGATTAACTGAAGCGCTGAATGGTTCATAGGTACCTCATCGTATTCATAGTTTACAACAAATTTTATTAATTAAAATGGTTTCGGCCCAAAAAGTCAAATAGAGTTTCTGTTATAATATCTGCTAATATTTCTTTCTCTGTACCGCCAACGGATTTCTGCGTGCTGTGTGCTGTTTTTCGATATCGGAGGGGTTGCCGAGCGGTTTAAGGCGACGGTCTTGAAAATCGTTGTAGGGGTGACTCTACCGTGAGTTCGAATCTCACCCCCTCCGCCACCTAACCTAATTTATTATATGTCCGGAAACAATAACGTTGTTATAAAAAAAAGCGGAATTTTCAAATATAAAACAAAAGGCAGTACTTCTATAGCAAGATTACTCTGTGTCATGCTAAAATTATCTATAATTTTAGATGCAAAATGCATAAATTATCAGGCGTGTTCATGATGACTATTTGAGTTGTCGTTCTCTATTGAAAATTGGCACCTGTCATTGGTTTTTATAAAAAGCTGAATATTAAGCAGTCAGGAGAGTATATATGAAAAAGGAACAGATTACCGCGCTCTTAACAAAAAACCGCGACAGCCTTAACGATTTTCATGTAAAGGCCATCTATCTCTTTGGCTCGGTTGTCCGTGGAGAAGAAAAAGAGTTGAGCGATGTAGATCTCCTCGTGGAATTTGATCCCGGAGCGCATATCGGACTATTTGAGTTCGCGCGACTCCAAAGGATGTTATCGGGCATGCTTGGTTGCAGGGTCGACCTGGTGACTCCCGAAGCCCTGCATAAGTCAATAAGAGGTCGGATCCTGGAGGAAGCGATTCATGCAATATAGGACCTGGTTGTTCCGGGTCAACGATATCCTTGATGCAATCACTGCGGTTCAACAATATGTAGTAGGGATGACCTATGATAATTTTGCTGCCGACAGGAAAACTGTTGATGCGGTAATCAGAAATTTGATTATTATCGGTGAAGCTGCCGGGCATATTCCCGATGAAATCTGTCAGGCGCAACCGGAAATTCCCTGGAATGACATGCGGGCAATGCGTAATTTTGTCGTTCATGAATATTTTGGAGTGAGCGACAGGATACTTTGGGACACTGTGCAAATGAATCTTCCACCTTTAATCCAGCTTCTTCGTGTTCTTGTGGAGCAATATTCGGAAGAAGGGCCTCAATAAAATCCATTCTCATCCAGTAAGAAACACCTCTCTTTCCGCTTTCCTGACATTCTCCAGAAATCTCTTTGATCGCTGATCAACTACCCGTGCCTCTTGCTCTACCGGTTTCTTCCCGCCTGACAACAATGAATCTAGCGCATCAAGGATATAACTTTTCAGAATCTTTTTATAGACCTTCTGGAGCACTAATCCGGATCCGAATATGTCACAACCGATAACTTTCCCGTCAATCATTGATATGAAGCCAGTCTGGTCACGATTGTAACAAAATGCCCGTTCATAGCCCCTGAGCTCTTTGTCATTTGACTTGTAGATATCGTTCATTGCATCTGTCGGGGAGTGAACAGACAGCCTTTCCTTTTTCTCCTTAATGTCATTCCATATCTCATTCTGGTCAGCGCAATAGGTTGAAAACTGTTTCAGGTTCTCGTGGACCGCCTTCACATTTTTCTTCCTTAGTTCTGCATAAAGACTTGAGTTGCCGGAGCGAAATGCCTTTCTCCTGTAGTTCCACCGGCCATGCTCAACACAGGAAACAGGAACAACAATATCCCTTCCCTTGCCCACAAGAATGCTTACATTCACTATGCGGTTTTGTTTAGCCCCGACAAGTTCCTCTCCCTCCAGGATCAATACATCAAGATCCAGGTTATTAATCACTTTCAGTTCCGGAACATGTCCTGTCTCATCAACCTCTGTCACGACAAACTTTTTGGTCTTCAGCGCATCGTCAAGCAGCATATAGCCGTTGCCACCTGACAAGTCTGAATACAAAGGATATACCGTTAAATTCCGGTAACTTTGCGCCTCACCAATTCTGAGTGAATTGACAAAGGTATCTATTCCTGCTGTTATTTTGTTCATCACTTTTCCTCCTTTTCCCCCCTGATTTATATAAATATATTTTATAATCAGACCTCCCCCAGGCAGTGTCATAGGTTATATAAAGGTTCATTTGAGTATTTAGAAAAGATTGTCCGGATGGGTATGGTTGACTGGAACAGAGGTAAATTACTGCGTTAACTCAACAACCAACTGCATATATTTACTGAAGACCTTTCGCGAAATATATTCTGTCTCTGCTTCTGTTAACCATTATTCTTACAAACCCATGGTTTTCATAGAAAGCATGCGAAGCGAGTTCGTTCTTATCAAATGACGAGTAAAGCTTTAAAGTCCTAGCGCCCTGTTCTTTTGCCTTTTTGATTACATGTCTTAACAAACGCGATCCAATGCCTCTTCGCCTGAATTCCGGATGCACTCCAAACCACCCGAGCCAGAGGACAGAGTCGTCTCTACAGGCAAAGAAATGGGGTCAAATCTTTACTATTGACAAATTCCAACTTCAAATCAAAAAACTGTCAATATGAAAGAAATGACCCCCCTTTCTCGCTCATTATTCCTGTGCCGGACTAATGTACGCTACCAACTCCAGCGGTTCATGGGTTGTATCCAAGGTAGATGAGGCGTGGACTGGAAATTATAACTCCGTAGCTGTAGATAACGGTGGCGGTGTTCATATAAGTTACTACGA
>JAKLQR010000343.1 GCA_022013235.1 Thermodesulfovibrionales bacterium
CTGATTCTACCACACTTTTTTACTTCAAGTAACTTTCACCATTTCATTTCTTTTCAATTATCTAACAGGATATCGAGATGAAGCCAATACCATTAGAGAATACAAAGAAAAAGCAGAAGATCTTAATAGTTGACGATGAAGAAAAGGACCTGAGATTAATTAAAGCAATGCTTGGTATCTATGATTTTAATATTGAGACAGCAAGAAATGGTCTGGAGGCATTCGAAATAGCAAAGAAAATGTTTCCCGATTTAATCTTGCTGGATATTTTAATGCCTGTGATGGACGGGTACGAGGTATGCAAAAGACTTAAAGAAGACCCTTCAACGCAGCATATTCCTGTTGTAATGCTGACCTCACTTGCAGATAAGGATGCAAAGATAAAAGGTCTTACTGCAGGGGCTCATGATTTTCTTACAAAGCCGATTGACAGAGCAGAGTTGTTTCTCCGCGTCAAGAACCTGCTGAAAGTGAAACAATTTGAAGATTATTTGTTATTAAATAAACAAATACTGGAAAATGAAGTGAGAAAGAGAACATATGAATTACAGGATGCCCTTGAAGAAATTGAAAAAGCCTACGCAAAAATACAAGAAAATTATATAGAAACTATTAATCGTCTGACCCTCGCTGCTGAATACAGGGATGAGGATACAGCAGTCCATATTAAAAGGATTAGCTTTTATTGTAGAGCTCTCTCCGAACAGCTTGGAAAGCCCGATAATTTTACAGAGACTATCTTTTATGCCAGTCCCATGCATGATATAGGCAAGATAGGCATACCTGATAGTATTTTACTCAAACCTGGGAATCTTACTTATGAAGAGTTCGAGATAATGAAGAGCCATACCCGTATAGGTGCAAAGATACTGGGAGGCTCAACGTCAGATTTTCTAATAGCCGGTGAAATAATAGCGCTGACACATCATGAACGATGGGATGGTTCAGGGTATCCGGATGGACTTAAAGGAGAGGAAATTTCCCCTATGGGAAGGATAATGCATTTAGTTGATATATACGATTCATTAAGAAGTAGAAGGCCTTATAAGCCTCAATTCAGTCATGAAAAAGCTTGTGAGATCATTACGAGGGGCGATAGAAGGACAATGCCTGATCATTTTGATCCTCAGATACTTCAGGTATTCAATGACATCCACATGCAGTTTGAGGAGATCTACGAAAGCCATCAGGATTAGATTTATATGTCAACACATAGAGGATAGACTGATGATAGAGACAAGAGGAGAGTACAGTTTGCAAAAAATATATCATGAAAATATAGCTTATAAAAAGTTATGAAATCAAAACTGGCAATTGCTATTACTCTTTGGGGATGGCTACTCTTTGTGGTCTGGTTATCCTATGATTATGCTGAATATCAGGATCGCTGGATTATTCATATTTTTCAGCGAGCTTACAGTTATGAAGTGCATGCCTTTCACATATTAATTTTTCTCATACCTTTCATTTACACATTCTTGGGATATCTTGTGAACGAAAGAGAGAAGCTTCTCGAAATAATTAGAGAATCCGAAGAAAAATACCGGGCGCTTGCTCTTGTTGATGAGCTTACGGGACTTTATAACAGGAGAGGATTCTTGATTATGGTTAAACATTTTTTAAAGATAGTAAAACGGCAGAAGAAAGGCGTATTCTTGCTTTATGCTGATGTCGATGAACTCAAACGCATTAATGATACGTGGGGGCATACAGAAGGAGACGCGGCTTTAATTGAGACGGCAAAGATCCTCAAAAATAACTATCGGGAATCTGATATTATCGCCCGCATCAGTGGCGATGAGTTTGTAATTATTCCGGTTGGTACTGGTCAGGACTGTATCGATATAGTGGTTAACCGTTTGAAGGAAGCGCTGGATATTTATAATGCACAAAGCAATTGCGGGTACAAATTATCATTAAGTGTTGGGATAGCGTTCTACGATCCAGAACATCCTTGTACTATTGAAAAACTGTTGGCTCAAGCTGATAAATCGATGTATGAACATAAAAAGAGTAAGAAGCCCATAGAGATCAGCCCGTTATGTTAACTTTCTGCCAATTATTAACAGAAAGAGCGGTATACGGGAGAGCGAGCAGGGTAAGACAAGAAATCAGCCCATAAGCTAATTACCAGAAATAAGGAAATGTAACGCGCACTTGAAAAGATAAGACTACTTTGACAAATTTCTTTACTGTGTTCACGATTGAATTAGTTTTTTTGGTAAAGATTCAAAATGATTTTATAAAAATAATTATATTGGACATATGTCCAATATAACAATGGATTACTGTGAGCAGAAAAATACTTATAGTAGATGATGAAAAGTTAAATAGAAAACTCTTTGGAGCTATTTTTGAGTATGCTGGATATATAATAATACAGGCTGAAGATGGCCAACAAGCAATTCAGCTTGCAAAAGAAACTATACCCGATCTGATTCTAA
The DNA here is from genome assembly GCA_022013235.1 of Thermodesulfovibrionales bacterium. Taxonomy (GTDB): domain Bacteria; phylum Nitrospirota; class Thermodesulfovibrionia; order Thermodesulfovibrionales; family SM23-35; genus JAKLQR01. The sequence goes on from JAKLQR010000343.1 coordinate 2,445, forward strand.
TGGATATACAAATGCCTGTCATGGACGGCATCGAGGCATTGAGGATTCTGAAATCGGAACCAACTACTAAAGACATTCTAGTGATTGCCTTTACATTTCATGATTCGACAAAATACCAGGAGAAACTTCTGGAGTATGGCTTCAACGGCTTTATCTCAAAGTCCATAGGTACAAAAGAGATTTTGAATGCTATCAAATCAATCTTTGGTTAGCTTCAGTTTGCACAATATTTATTCCACATAATCTGGAGGCATGACAATTTATAGTAGTAGAGGATTTAGCATCACAAGCAAGTATTTTTAACGAGCATAGTTTAAAGATTATCATCTGCCATTCAGTAGCACCTTTTCCGCCAAGAACGTTATACCATAACTTTCAAACAATAATTATCATTATTAATGTAAGTAGCCCACCACTCTTTCCCGGTAAAAGTCACACAAAATAAATTTTCTCTTCGATGCGCATTTGATGAAGTCATCTGTCCTGCTTGTTATGAAAGGTAGTCTTGGTCACTCAAGAAAGCATGAGGGCATGTTTGTTTGAACAGGAAATGCACGATATCGAAAATTTCAGGTGTAAATAGTTCTATTCAAAAGGTTGCTCTCCAAGGAAAATCCAACTGGAGTTTACTTTAGGGAGTACTTCTCGTGGGCAGTCTATCTTTGTTTTTGCGGCCTTCTCTGTGTTATCAATATTTCTTGTAATCTCAGTTTTAAAGGGCTTTTCTTTTCGCACGATCTCTCGCGTGTTAATCAAGTGGTCTGCTATTTGGTAATAGAGTTGAGTTTCATATTATTATTCATCGTTGAATGAATAAAATTGCAACCAATCCGCCAACTATCAAAGCATAGAATAATTCTTCAGGTGTAGAGACCGTTAATCCTACCTGGGAGAACAGATATTGAATGGCTAATAGGAAGATAATGATTAGTCCTATTCCAATGATAACCGGGAGGAGGTACTTGAGGATCAAAAAAACTAAACCCAGAAAGGTTAATTTTTCGCCGGTTTCGAATTCATATTTTGGCATAATAATATTTAGATAAAATGTTAATGAGGATTTCATTGCTGAATATTTTTTAAAGTTTTGAAGTTTCTTTTAATTTTTATTTTGCTAACCATATCCGCTCCCCCTATGAATTTTTTCCTCCACACTATGTCGTTTCTTTGCATATTTTTCCCTTGATACCCTGATGATCTTTTCGGCGTTTACTCCCGCATCACGTAGCTTTTCAGGGGGTAAGGTTATTGCCGAAAAAGCCTCACCCGCAACTCCGTCTATCATGAGTCTCAAATAAATATGGTACTTAGGTAAGCTGCAAAAATTTTCCTCTGTAAAAGTCCCTATTTCCTTTTCAAGGCATTCTGCATCTTCTGCCCCTACCCTAAAACTAATAAGCGTCCCACAGTTTCCAAAAACAGCTTTCCTCACTTTTTCGTCTATCTGCTCAATATACTGGTTTGCCAGGATCAGATTTAGCCGGTATTTCCGGGCTTCGGATAATATGTTTGCAAATGATTCTGTGGCAAAGTTCTGAAATTCATCCACGTACAAATAGAAGTCTTTCCTCTGCTCCTCTGGTGTATCTACTCTCGCCATTGTGGCAAGTTGGATCTTGGTTATCATCAATGCTCCAAGGAGAGCAGAGTTATCTTCCCCTATCCTTCCTTTGGAGAGGTTCATGATCAGGATTTTCTGGTTATCCATTACATCCCTCACATCAAAGGAAGATTTCTTTTGACCGATGATATTTCTCATCAGGGAACTCGAAAGAAACTGCCCAACTTTATTCTGGATAGGCGCTATAGCCTCGCTTCTCAATCTCTCCGAATACCCCGCGAATTCCTTTCCCCAGAAGTCTTTTATCACAGGGTCCCTGATCTTACTGAGAACATCCATCCGGTAGTCTTCATCAACCAGAATGCGAAGAACTCCTGTGAGGGTTGATCCGGGATATTCAATCAAGGTAAGGATTGCATTTCTCAAAATATATTCCAGTCTTGGACCCCAGCTGTCTGCCCAGATCTTTTTGAACACCCCTATGAGGCCTGAAGCGGTTAAATGACGTGTAGAAGGGTTTACATCATACATAACATTAAACGCTATGGGATAATCCTGGTCAGATGGGTTAAAATAAATGACATCATTGATCCGGTGAGAAGGGACAGCCTTGAGGAGATTTTCTGCGGTGTCTCCGTGAGGATCGACATAGGCCACCCCGTGCCCGTTCCGGATATCCTGGATCACCATAGTTTCAAGGAGATTCGTTTTCCCCATTCCGGTCTTTCCGACTATATACATATGACGTCTTCTGTCATCAGTCTTGATTCCGAAACGTTTCCCTTCATTCCTGAAATTCGTCTTCCCGACAAACGTTATATCTGACATTAATTAAGCATTATAATAAATTAGTTAAATAGTATTACTTAAAGCTATACTTTTATAAAAAGAAAGGGCGTTCCTGGTTCAGGAAGCCCTTTTAATTTGTTTACTTCTTGAGAATCCTCATGTAGTTCTGCAGGTTTCTCACTGCCTGCACTGAGATTTCATCAAGGTTTTTGATCTCGTAGGAGAAGGACACATATTTGCACTTATTCAGAAGCGCAAAATGAGTCGTTGAAAGATACGGTAACCCAAAGTTACAGACTGCCTGCTGCCCCTGTGAGAGGAGTCTCACACAGTCAAGCATATCGGTGGTGAACTGCACCTCCTGTTCCGTGTCAATGCGGTTGAAGTTGTAGAGATAGAGTTCCGGGTTAAATGAGTGATGGAAGATCGGCTTTCCGTCCTTGATTCTGATCCCATAGTAGGCTATCTTCTTATCCATTTCGTCATAGACGGTAAAGGCGATACAACCTGATAGCATGGTTTTTCCCTTGGGTCTTCCAATGCCCAGTTTTACACAGACTTCCTCGGATATCCCTTGGAGCTCAAGATACTGGTCGTATTCAAGTTCATACCCAAGAGAAAGCTCCTTGGCCACCTTAGAAGCAGGATACTGAATGGCTTTCTCATTTAAGAGGTTTTTGGCATCCTCCCAGGTCATCTCCATGACTTCCATCACAAGGCTTATGATCTGACCTGATCGTTTACACTCCGGGCAGTACCAGACATTCTTCTTGTCTCCATATGCCCTGATGACAGCCTTTCCCTCATTACACTTGGTGCAGGGATAGTGCACATATGATCCAGATTGTCCTCCCTCGATACCCATAAGGTGTAATGCCTTCATGGTATCAACTGCCTGCAGTGTATCGGTATAGTTCATGGTAAAACTCCTTTCTCATTGCGGATTTTTGAAGGTTATTTGTAAGAAACTCAGACTTGCCTCATTGGAAACCGGCTTTTCAGCAGCAGGTTGGCTGCTGAGAGAGGCCTCTTATCCGTCCTTCCTGTTTCTGCCTTGATGGTTTCACATGGTTTTTCCTCCTTTTTGGGTTTTTAAATAGAATTTGGGATAACCCTGGCCGCCGCGTTGGGCGGCAAGGGTTATGACGAGTCAGTCCTTTTGGTTAATGCCCGGCTCTGCACCAGCTCAGACAACAACCGTCATCACTCTGTGCAGTCTCCATCACAGTAAAGCTATCTACCCTGAGGTAGAAGAGTTTCTGTCCCTTGCTTGTGGACATCAATGATGACCATACCTCTGGCATGATGACCATCAGTATTGGTAGGACCCCGGAGAAAACCATGTGGAAATGATTTCCTTTGAGGTGCTACCCATATTTACCTTGTTTGAGGAGTATTACCCTATGGGAAGAACTACGATGAATACTGAATCAAACGCAGGAAGAGCTTTATATCTGAATACCCGTCCATTTGCTATTAAATATTTTTCCGTTTTCCAGAAACCCGATATATGTTGCCCCTAAGATCCTGTTGGGTTTATCGGATAAGATTCGTTTCACTATCTCAAAGAGTTTGGCAAGCCGTGCCTGCTCTCCTGCGGGATCGTCATAGCGGTGCCGCATGAAGAAGATCACCCGGAAGGCTCCCTGTCCGGCATAGTGCCTCCTGATCTTTGCAATCAGCTGATCGTCATTCATATGGCCGTTGTCAAATTCAAAATAAATATTTCCCAGATGGGCATCGGGGTTTTCCCTGATCTTCTTGACGGATAACTCTTCAATCCCCTGAAGGTTCCTGTCATAAAGATATCGGGCTAAACAGTCCCTTAATTGATTGTCATGGAGGAAGTGATGGTTTCCGACATCCTTCTTCTTGGTATAGGGGCTTCCATAGACTGCATGCATTCCCTGGTTGTGGAGCTTTCTTAAGGGAGGGACTCTCTTGGTTCTGGTCATCTTTTCAAGCTCATTTCTGATGACAGCCGATCCACGGCTGGTATATCTGCCATTGGCAAGGATAATGATATTGCGAACTGTAGACCATTCTACGGCATCAATAAACTTCCGGATATGGATTCGCGATATATACATAGAAAAATAGTCAGGGACGAGGGGGCCTGGGGTTCAACTCCCCAGTTCAGGAGTTTATGATGTCCTCTGGGAAGGCGTCTAAAGTTCTGAACTGGGGAGTTGAAAACTCTGTTTTCACTCCCCAGGTTCCCCTCTGTCCCTATTTGATAAAGGCTTTACCAAGCCAAAAGTTTTTGGCTCGGTGTTGGTAAAAGAATAAATATGTACTGGTATTATGCAAAGGTATGAATATACCCCTCTTTTCA
>JAKLQR010000034.1 GCA_022013235.1 Thermodesulfovibrionales bacterium
AACACCATACTGAAACAGGCGCTCATAACCGGCGCTTTTTTCACCACAGGCACTGTTGTCGCTATCGATGCATTCAGGGGAGACGGATTCAAGAGCCGCTCAGGGTTTTAATTGCGTTTTTACTCTGTGTTCATTGCCGGAAAACTTTATAAATCCGTTCTGATTCTTGCATTGTTCTGTTACCTGTCAGGCTGCAGTACACAGGAGTACGCTTCCAGAACTCCACCTACGCTTGATCTTGCAGAAACAAAGAAGACCGATAAATTGAACGAAGCCATAATGGTAAGCGCTGCAAGCAGAGCGCATGCTCCGGATGACTACCACATCGGTTCTGAAGACCTGCTCGAGATTGAAGCCTATAATGTAGAAGACCTGAAGAAGACAGTGAGGGTCAACTCCCAGGGAGACATAGCCCTCCCGCTGGTCGGGATTATAAGGGCAAAAGGCCTGACGAGTCAGGAACTCGAAAAGGTGATCACTGAAAAGCTGGATAAATATGTACAGGAAACCGTGGTGAACGTATTTATCAGGGAATACCGGAGCCAGAGGATATCGGTTGTCGGCTCAGTACACAACCCGCAGGTTTATACAGTGAACGGTCAGCGTTATCTGATCGATATGCTCATGACTGCAGGGGGGTTGAAAGAGGAGGCGGGAATGATCTGTTATGTCATCCGTCCGTCGCATAAGGATTCGGGCGATGGCAAGGCAGAAACCCTGGTAATAGACCTGAACGAACTCCTGATCAACGGCAATTTCAGTCTCAATATCCCGGTTTTTGCAGGAGATGTGATCAATGTGCCGAAAGGCGGGGTGGTCTTCGTTGACGGAGCGGTAAAGAACCCCGGCGTCTTCACAATGAAAGGAAGAACTACCTTAATACAGGCGATAACCATGGCGCAGGGACTGAGTCCTGCAGCCAAAGAGGGCGACATAAGGATATTCCGCGAAAACGGAAAAGGAGAGCGCGAGGTTATTCAGGCCGACTACGACGGCATACAGAGCGGAAAGAACCCGGACATTTTTCTGGCTGAAAATGATGTCATCATTGTGCCCGAAAGCGGCGTCAAGAATTTTTTTAACGGGTTTATCAGCACGCTCAAAGGTTTTATCAGCTTCGGGAAAGGATTGTAGGAAGAAATTGGAAAGGGAAGACAACAACGAAAACAGAAATCAGGCGCTTGAGAGCCCGCATCCTTATCCTCCTCCTGCACCACCCGGGCAGTTTGTATATCAGCCCCCCCCGCAACAGGAAGAAGAGGTGCATCTCAGGGATTATCTGAACGTCATCCTGAGACGGAAATGGATTCTGATCACCTTCTTTGTAGCGGTTGTCACAACAGTCACAATAGGCACGTTCCTGAAAGAACCTGTATACGAATCCACTATCACTATCAGGATAGACAAGGAGAACCCGAACATTCTTTCTTTCAAGGACGTAGTGAATCTCGAACGTGCCGAAGAAGATTATTATCAGACGCAGTATAAAGTGCTGATGTCAAGAAATCTCGCCAAACGGGTTGTCCGGTCCCTCAAACTAAATACTCATCCCGAATTCGCTTCTTTAAAAAAAGCCGGAGCGGCCGTTTCCCATGCAGGAGTGCTTGATAAAAAGAAGAACATTTTCGAAGACGGGGGGATCAGTTCGGATCTCATCGATACTTTTCTCAGCAGGGTCAAAGTGAGTCCTCTTCAGAAATCGAGACTGGTGAACGTCAGTTTTACCTCACGCGACCCGGAACTTGCGGCAAAGGTTGCGGATACTATCGGGGAGGCATTTATCGAACTCAATATCGAATCGAAGTTCGAGGCGACGCAGCAGGCCCGGACATGGCTTGAGAAGCAGCTTGATGTCATGAAGGCCAAGGTTGAGCAGGCAGAAGAAAGCCTGAATGAATATGCCTCGAAAAATGAGATCATTTTCCTTGAAAAGACCGACGCACAGGGAAAGGGCGCCGGCAGCGAAAGCATAGTTACAAAAAAGCTTTCGGAATTTTCGACCGAACTGACAGCGGCGACTACCGAACGGATCAGCAGGGAAGCGCTTTACAGGCAGATGCACTCCGGTGAGCACGATGCAAATTCGGTCGTCATGAACAACCCGCTGATACTTGAACTGAAAAAGACCTGCGCAACGCTCGAAGCAGAATATAATCAGCAGCTCAAGATATATAAACCCGAGTATCCCAGGATGGTGCAGCTGAAGGAACAGCTGAATCAGGTTAAGAAGAGGATCGATCAGGAGACGAAGAAGATTGTCACGAGCGTCAGAAAGGATTATGAGACTGCAGTGAAGCGGGAAACCTATCTCAAATCGGCTCTTTCTGCTCAGAAAAAGGAAGCCCTGGACCTGAACCAGAGGGCGGTCCAGTACCAGATTCTGAAAAGGGAGGCAGACACCAACAAGGAACTCTACAACGGGCTCCTCCAGCGGCTTAAGGAGACGGGGGTCTCTGTAAGCCTCACCGCAAGCAACATCCAGGTGCTCGACAAGGCAGAGGCGCCGAGAAAACCGTCCAAACCGAACAAGACTATGAATATTATGCTCGCGATCGTTGTCGGTCTTTTCGGCGGCGTCGGTCTCGCGTTCTTCAGCGAATATCTTGACAATACCATCAAAACTCCGGAGGATATCGAGAAACGGATAGCGGTTCCGTTCCTCGGCCTCGTCCCCTGTTTGACCGACAATAAAGAGAACCTGCCTGTGGAATCAATCGCACATGCGGATGCAAGAGGTCCGATGGCTGAAGCATACCGGTCTATCAGGACTTTTCTCCTGCTCTCTTCAGGAGGAAAACCTCCAAAGGTCATGATGGTGACGAGTCCCATTCGGGATGAGGGGAAAACGACAACCGTTGTGAATATTGCAATAAGTCTGACAAAATCCGATGTGAAAGCAATCATAATCGATGCCGATATGCGGAAACCTCGGCTTCACCACATCTTCCGTCTTGAGAACACCATCGGACTGTCTGCGTTCCTTTCCGGCAATATTGAGATCAGAGACGGCATTATCAAAACAACCGGGATCGAGAACCTCCATATAATTCCCTCAGGACCGGTCCCTCCGAACCCTGCTGAACTGCTCAGTTCGTACAAATTCCAGGAACTCATCTACGGCCTATATCCGTTCTATAATTTCATCCTCATCGATACTCCGCCTGTGCTCGGGATTGCAGACCCGCTGATTGTGAGTCAGAGGACAGACGGGGTTATTCTCGTGGTAAAATCCGAAAAGACTCCCAAAGAAGCGGCCCAGGAGGCACGAAGGCTCCTTGCGAGCGTGAATGCAAAGATACTGGGCGCGGTGCTGAACTCGATAGACCAGTCCGCTTTCCGTTACAGCAACTACTACAATTATTACCGTTATTATTATACGGATGAAAAGAAGTAACTCCTGCCTGCATTGCACAAGCGGCATGGAATCCTGTATACGGAAAAACAAGAGTTCCCGTTCCGGGATGATCATAACGGACCAAAGAGGATTTTTGAGTCTCAGCTGCAGGCAGGAGTTACTTCTTTTCATCCGTATAATAATAACGGTAATAATTG
>JAKLQR010000344.1 GCA_022013235.1 Thermodesulfovibrionales bacterium
ATCCAAGGGCAGAGGGAAAACAGTCTTTTTGGTCTTTACGGGCCGCGAAGTGATCGTCAAGGGTGAGCACTTTTTTGTCGATAAACTTCATCAGGGGTGTTGTCGCACTGTCAAGGTCGACCAGTCCGTCAGTGAGCCATACCTTAAGCATTGCATCCAGAAGCTCAGTTTCCAGCAGGCGCGTGCCCCCGGCCAGAACACGGTAATCCGCCTGAGGGTGCTCTACGGCGAGATTGAGCTGAGCTATAAACTGGCTGTCAGGCCGCATGTCGGTGAATCCCGCTTCAAAACTGGTGACTGTGCATGGCGTGCCATCGGCATTAATCCAGTTCCCATGGTTGTTGAGGACTAAATACTTAAAGACCCCCTTCCAGGATAATGGAGGTAATTCCTGCATGGCAATAGCTGCCTGGCTGCCGAGACTTGGCGAGCATATGAGCACCACGTTAGCCTTCTGAATGTCGAGGGGCGGCAGGTTTTTCTTCTCAAAGGCAGTACGGGTCACCAGGGTGCCCATGCTAAAAGCGACCTGGAACCATTGTCTCTGCGGTTGGGCAGGATCTCTGAAGGGAGGCGTGTTCAGCAAAGCAATAGCCTGGCGCAAAAATGCACCATTACGCTCAACAGACGCCAGTGTATCATACTCAAAGCCGAGGATGCTGGAGAAGCTTCCATTTATCCGCATGAATTCAGCGAGTTCATCTAATTCATCGTCATGGATGGCGCCGCCAAGACCGTGGATTAAGAGCAGGGGGCGAGAGCCCAGGTCGGGCGTGGAAATGACCTGTCCCTGGTCGATAAATTTCACGAAATCATTCTGGCCCTCTGTACCTCCGCCCGTGGTGTAAATATATGCATTCCATGCAGGCCAGTCAATATGTGCGACACGATGTTCGAAAATCGAACTATCCAGCAGGCCGATATCCAGAAAACCGCTGATTTGCAAAGAGCGGTTATCATTATAATCTGTTACATCAAAAGATGCGATCGCAATATTTCTAGTACTATCAATAACTGTATCAAGAGGGACTGACACACCATTAAAGGTTACATGGATAATGGCTGATGCGGCATCAATATGAAGAGGCGCCTCAATTGTTATAGGACCTACTAATTGAGCGGAACCCAGCTGGAGTCTCACCTGCTCCCCCAAGGCGACGAACTCAGCACTGGGAAACTGTACTGCTCCGGGGGGATGCGCAGCAAGAATAACATTCGCATACCGGGACAGGGAGCCAGCATGGACAGTCACCCGCACTCCTCCACCTGAGGTAAGGACGATATCCTGCCCTGGAGACAGTCCTGCATCACTGGGATTACCTGAACAGCCGGCAAAACATAGAGCTATGGTGACGAAAAGTGAAAGAATCCCGGCATATTTTCGATTGAGTCTGGTTACCATGTGCGGGTACCTACCTTTTATTGCCTCAATTTCTTCCTGATAGATAATTGGATTTTCTCCTGTGAAAAAATTATATCCAAAAACGGCTATAATTTCAATAAAACCGAAAGTTCTATGAACTGCATCCCATGCTTAATTAAGTTTTCAATACCCCACAGTTCAGAGACCGTTCATTTACTTTTCTTTTTTCTGCCCGCGACTACTTCTATTTGAATTGTTGTGTCTTCAAGATACCCCAATTCGCATTGACTACAGGAAGGACGTGAGAGCTATGATTTCTTGCTTGTATTTACAAAGAAGCCAGTGATTTGCTTTTTGACCTGATCGCTCTGACACTCGGGACATATTATAACCGGCTTCGCTTCAAGTTCCTTGAATGAAAAAAACACCGAAAACGCCCTACCGCACTTGCTGCACACATAGTCGTATTCCGGCATTTGGGACCTCCCCTAGGGTCAGATATATTTCTAACACTGCCTCATACCATTATATCAGCTTTTAAGTGTGCGTGTTATTAGGAAGTTATTGATGGGGTACCTTCTGCTGTTCCACAAATTCCAGTCCATAGCTGTAGTAAAGACCATTATATTCTTTACTCCAACGAACAGTTGCAAGTCGGGTATGTGGCAAGACATGATCCTCTAGTATTATTTCTTGCCCATTTTTGAGAGCCGCTGTTGTTACAAGACATATCCCTGATTGGCTGATATTGGTAACAAAGCAATCAAAGTTTATCAGCTGATTTGATTGTTGATATGACGTATACTCTAATGCTTTAACTATATCTTCTCTTATGTGCCTTCTTTTTTCTGACGTTTCCATTCTTGTTTCTCTACTAGCATTGTTTATTTTCATAAAAAAAGTAAAGGAAGCAACATGACGCTACCCCCCTCTCCCTTAGAGTATATAAAAGAACCATGATAATTTTTATCATAGATAAGGTCACAGATTAGTCACAGCTTCAAAGAAGATAAATTTAGGGTTGGAAAATAATATTATCGCATATGGATTACTGGTTATACTCAGCATAATTATATCAGGTTTATAATGCGTTGAGTTCAGGAAGTTATCTTTACTGCACTGAGGGTTTATTTTATGTAGCTTTTGTGTAGCTTTTTTAGGTATGACTGGGTTCTTAACTATTTATTTTAAAAGAGAATAGTTGGTCGGGGCGAGAGGATTTGAACCTCCGACTCCACGGTCCCGAACCGTGTGCGCTACCAGGCTGCGCTACGCCCCGATTGCAAAGAAAAACCGGATATCCTGAAAATCAAGGAATCCATACTCCTGTATGCAGGAGCACCACAGAGACATTTATAATACTATTTTTTTTAACCCCATGACAACTTTATATAGCTCAGGGTAGATTTTTTCTGACAGGGCAACATCTTCCCGCAATAAACGGAATCCTTCAGGAATATGTTTCAGGAAATATTCTTTGCCCCTTTTCCCTGAAAGAAAGCCATATGCACCCAGGGCCTGCATATGCCTCTGGAGGCGGCAGGGTAGCAGAGATTCCCTGAATTCATCCCCTGGTTTACTGTTAGCAAGGCGGGATTGAGGGGGATTGGCAGAGGTCATCTTCCTGACATAATATTCTATCAATCGTTCTTTTAACGTATCGTCGATACGATAATACGGGTCCCAGAGTACTGACGCCACATCGTATGCAGGAGGCGCCATTCGTGCGCCCTGATAGTCGAGAACCCTCGGAATATGTCCCGCCGTGATCATAATATTCTGCGACTGAAAATCGCGGTGGATGATCATTTTCCGAAAAGAATCTACAGTCGTTGCCAGCCGGTGAAACTCATCGCTCAGCACGGCAACGGTTTCGTGAGGCATCCTGCAGACACCATGGAGGAAGCTTTCAGCGAAATAGTCTGTTTCCCAGCGGAGATAGGCATAATCAAATATCCTGTCTTTAAGCAGCGGGCATTCAGCGACATGTTCTGTCGCTCCGGCATGGATTGAGACCAGAATATCAAGGACCTGCCTGTACATTGTTTCGATCTCTTCCCCTGCACGGGGGCATTTCAGCCAGCTGTATAAGGATATGTCTCCAAGGTCTTCAAAAACGGCAGTTTTGTTCTGAAGGTCTGTTTCTAAAAGACCCGGAACAGGGACGAAATATTTCCAGAAAAAACGTGAGTATTCAATGTGTCGTTCAAAGTCAGGATCGTCGCCCTTGCATTGCATGAATATGACATTCTGCCCGTTTTTTTTCATCCGGAAATATTGTCTGTCCGATCCGCCGACGCCGATGAGGATTTTCTCATCCTCTTCGTCTGCTCCGAGCATTGCCGATTCATTGAGATTGATTCTGAAGCCGGGGCCGAGAATACAGTTTTCGAATGACAACCCCCCCATCCCCCCCTTGGCAAGGGGAGGAGAAGAGAGGGGATCTTTGACTGAAACCCTGATATCAGTTTCAGGCAGCACTATGCAATCTCTCAGTGAGATGCCCCTGGGGAGGGTATTGTCTTTTTCTATGACGAGATAGCCATTCATTTCTATGCCGCCGCATCCTTCTGCAGAAGGGTGAATAAAGACGGTTTCTCCTTCTCTTCTCAGTGCATCGATGACTGTCCTCGCATAGGAAACCGGGGTGCCGATATCGCTCCAGGAACAGCCGCTCACCTCGAAGGTCCCTATGGTATGTCCGACGGATATGGCATTGAACCAGGCATCGACAACACTTGAAGGACCTTCCGGCAAAAAGTTGAGAAACTCGGGCTGATAGACAGCAACCCCTGTGAAGGCAAGAATTTTTCCCCCTCCCCATAATCCCCTCCCGCCGGGGGAGGGAGTTATATCTTGACTGATTTTCCTCTTATGGAAAGGAGAAATATTGACTTTACCTTTCCTCCCCCTTGATGGGGGAAGGTGAGAGTGAGGGTGATGAAAAATTCCCTTCAAAAAACCTGTTTCATCCACTTCCAATGTATTGAATTCAGGATAGTTATGTATTGCAAGGGTTGCGAGATTCCCTGAGGAGAGGTGTGATTCGATGAGTTTTGCCAAATCCATATCGGAGACAATGTCTGCATTATGCACGAGAAATACGCCGCTCATGAGAAACGTTTCAGCGTTCTTCAGAGCGCCTCCTGTACCGAGAAGAGGGGCCTCGGGGAAAAGGGTAAGAGAATGTTTATACGAAGATTGCTGTATCCAGCGCTCAACGGCTTCTTTTTTATGATGGAGGTTTATCCCGATTTTTTTTATATGCAAAACCGAGATTTTCTCAAGGACGGTTTGAAGGACTGGCTTTCCGAGGACGGGAAGGAGTGGCTTGGGTATGGAATCGGTGATCGGGCGAAGCCGTTCACCCCTGCCGGCAGCAAGAATGAATGCATGGATTTGTTTCATAACCCTCTTTTACTAAGACGGCTATAAATAAGGATACATATTCTCACACCCTCCCCTTTGTCCCCTCCCCTCAAGGGAGGGGATATTAGTAAGTTCCCTCTCCCCTGGAGGGAGAGGGCTAGGGTGAGGGGGGATGTAGTCTTAATTATGCACTCCTTTTTAATTCCCCCCTTGGCAAGGGGGGACACAGAGGGGTATTTTTTTCTCATTATTACTCCGGCTAGTGTGGTGTCCCATAAATATCTGAACATTTGTTGTCACCCTGAACTTGTTTCAGGGTCTTTCCTCATACTAAAAACGAGATTCCGAATCAAGTTCGGAATGACAAGTTAATTATGGGATACCACACTAGGAAATATATAAAAAATGTCATACTCCGACTTGATCGGTCTATGACTCACAGAGGGTATCCAATCCTTTCCAGATTCCATGGGCAAGTCATGAAATGACGGCCTACTGGTATTTGATTGCCGGAGTGGTAAAATCATGAATTCTTATAGATCAAATATTTTTTTCTGAAATTCCTGCTGAACATCCGGCACTCCTCATGCCACCACGCTTCCATGCGGTCAAGCTTTTCCTCTTGCTCAATTTCTTTCCGCAGCATGTCTGTCCCTGCAAGGATGTCTATCGGCAGTTTCCGGGTTTCGTATTCATAGGGCGGCTGCTTCCAGTCAAAATGCTTCGGATAGAGGTCATGGATTGCCTTCAGTATGGCAACTCCTGTTTTGAAAGGCAGGAAAGTATTTCTATCGGTTACATGGATTTGGGCCCCACCGCACAATTTTCCTGCGTGTTTCTGAAATGTCGGCTGGAACCAGAGCGGTCTGAAGATGACTCCCCGCAACCTATAGCTTTTCAACAGGGTTGCCAGCCTGTGTGGATCGATAAAAGGCGCCCCGAACAGTTCGAAGGGCCTCGTAGTGCCTCTTCCCTCACTGAGGTTCGTACCTTCAAGAAGACACATGCCCGGATAGACAAGGGCTGTATCCGGGGTGGGCATATTCGGAGAGGGCATAATCCAGGGAAGGCCCGTCTGATCGAACCACATCTTCCGTCTCCAGCCCTGCAAGGGTATTATATGGAAATCAAGGTCCGGATAGTACTCATTCCTCAGGTAATTCCCTGTCTCTCCGATTGTCATCCCATGCCTGACCGGCAGGGGACGGAGCCCTACAAACGAGGTAAATGCGGTGTTCAGCACCGGACCTTCTGTCCGAAGGCCGCCGATCGGATTCGGCCTGTCGAGAAGAACTATTGCTTTCCGCATTGTTTCGCATGCCTGCATACAGAGGTCCATTGTCCAGATAAAGGTATAATATCGTGCGCCGACATCCTGCAGGTCGATCACTATTGTATCGATATCCTGCAGCATTTCCGGTCCAGGTTTTCTCGTATGTCCGTAAAGGCTGTGAATGAGAAGCCCGGTCTGTTTGTCACGGAACCCTTCCCATTCGATCATATTATCCTGTGTCTCCCCCCGTATTCCGTGCTGAGGACCAAAAAGGGCCTTTAAGGTAAACTTTTTTGTTTTATTGAAGAGGTCGACTGCGTGCGCGGTCTTCCTGTTGACAGAAGCAGGGTGCATCAGCAGTCCGACGCGCGCTCCCTTCAGCTGTTTCGGCCAGATTTTCAGGACTCTTTCGAGTCCGGCATGAACCATTTCTGATACCCCTCCTGGAATACTATGCAACTTATTATACCCTTAAAATTCCTGATAACAGTTCATTTTATCCCTGCGGATGTCAAATTGACAAACATGAAGGCGAGATTTTACAGTATAAAACATAGGGTAAACGATACAACCCATAAATAGAGTCTGTGTATAAACTCAGGGTTTGTCATCCTCCGGCTTGACCGGGGGATCCAGTCCCGAAAGCTTTCGGGATGAAAATACTGGATTCCCGCCTTCGCGAGAATGACGAATTTTTATCGGAATCGTACTTTATCCGCAGACTCTAAATAGTAATTCTGCAGATCGATACACTATGATTTTTTGCTGTGAACGAGTTTAGATTATTGAAGAGGGTGCTATGGAAGACACGCATTATGTAGTCCTGAAAAAGGAGAACTTTGATCAGTTTATCTCGACTCTTGCCCAAAAGCAGAAACTGGTGGCCCCGGTCCCGAAAGGGTTTAAAAGCTTCGCGTTTGAGCCGGTAGATTCAGCCGGTCAGGTAGCACTTAAGTATATCCCGACGGTCCTGCCGCTGAAGAAGTATTTTATGCCCCAGCGCGAAACACTTCTTGAATACCGTGCAGGCAAGGTTATGAAGGCGGAAGCAGTGGTTGAATATGAACCGCTTACCATCTTCGGGGCCCATACCTGCGACCTCGCGGGAATCCAGTGCCTCAATATGGTATTTTCAGAAAGGCCAAAGGACTACAATTACCTGACACGGAAGAACAAGATCACCCTGATCGGCCTGGAATGCAATGAGTACTGTGATGCATATGCAAGCTGCAACCTTGTGGATGCAAGTTTTCCAGGCGGAGGCTACGACCTCTTTTTTACCGATCTGGGTGACGATTTCGTCGTCCATGTGAATACCAGGGCAGGAGACGAAATCGTTGCCTCGACCCGGTCTTTTGATAAGACTGAACCATTCCAACTCGACGAACTCAGAAAACTGCGTGATGCCAAAAGAAAAATATTCGTCAACGAAGTTCCTATAGAGACAAAGCATATCCCGGAACTGTTCGACCGGTCTTTCAGGGCGCGTGCCTGGAAAGACCTTGAAGCACGGTGCCTCGCCTGCGGCAACTGCACAAACGTGTGCCCGACCTGCTACTGCTTCGATATAAGGGATGAGCTTGACCTGACCCTCAAAAATGGTATCAGGTACCGTGTCTGGGATTCCTGTCAGCTTGAGCCCTTTGCGAAGGTGGCCGGCGGGTTTAATTTCAGGAAAGAACGTTCGGTGCGGCAGCGGCACAGATATTACCGGAAATTCCGCTACCCCATGGAACGGTTCGCACGGTACTTCTGCACAGGCTGCGGCAGGTGCACCCGCACCTGTATGGCGGACATTAATCTCAAGGAGACACTCAATGAACTCCTGAAAGAGAGCGAGGACAGAGTATGGAAAAGATGGTTATAAAAGATTCAGGCTATAAACTGGAGAAGGCGAAAATCCTCAGGACGAAGCAGCTTACGGACAAGGAGAAATTTTTCGAGATAGCTCTCGGGAACGGGCAGCCGCTTGACCATGAACCGGGACAGTTCATCATGATCTCCCTCCTCGGAATAGGCGAAGTGCCGATATCTGTCGCTTCTTCTCCCTCGGGCCGCGACTCGTTCGATGTCTGTGTCAGGGCTGTCGGAAAGGTGACCAACGCCCTTCATAAGCTTAAAGCAGGAGACGAGATCGGCATCCGGGGACCCTACGGGAAAGGATTCCCCACAAGGGAACTGCAAGGGAATGACCTGCTGATCATCGCGGGGGGCCTTGGTCTGGCGCCGTTGCGGTCGTTGATCCACTATGTCCTGGATAACCGCCGCGATTTCGGGAAGGTGCATATCCTGCTCGGATGCAAACAGCCGAAGGAACTCCTGTTCGGCGATGAACTCGAAGAATGGAACCAGCGTGCCGACCTCTACTATGCATGCACCGTTGACCGGGCCGATCCCGACTGGGCCGGAAACGTAGGACTTATTACGACCCTGATCCCCGGCGTCGATATAGAACCTGCGAGGACTTTTGCCGCAGTGGTAGGCCCGCCTGTAATGTATAATTTTGTCATCAAAGAGCTTTTATCAAAGGGGATTCCTGAACGACAGATCCTTCTTTCGTTCGAAAGAAATATGAAGTGCGGGAACGGGAAATGCGGCCGCTGCCAGATACAGAACCTCTACTGCTGTCAGGACGGACCCGTCTTCCACTATGAAAAAATAAAAAACTTGAGTGAGGCAATGTAACATGAAGAAACCGAAGGTTGCTTTTTTCGATTTTGCCTGCTGCGAGGGATGCCAGCTTCAGGTTGCCAATATGGGGGAAACTGTTCTGGACGTCCTGGGCCTGATAGAGGTCGTTGAGTGGCGTGAGGTGATGTCCGAGAAATGGGGGAAAAAAGTGGATGTAGCCATTGTCGAAGGCAGCATTACCGATCTTCACGCAGTCGAGAGGATAAAAAAGATCCGGAAGAGGGCCGGGGCAGTGATCGCATACGGTTCCTGCGCAACGATCGGCGGGGTGAACGGGATGAAGAATAATTTCCCTCTTGAAGATATCAAACACTATGTGTACGGAGACAGTCACCGGTTCTTCCCGACTGAACAGACGAAGGCCGTGCATCAGGTTGTTCCGGTCGATTATTTTGTCCACGGATGTCCGGTATATATTCCAGAGTTCGTCGCCGTGCTGAAAGCGGCCCTCCAGGGCATACCGTATTACCCGCCGGATTATCCGGTCTGTGTCGAATGCAAGCTGAACGAAAACGTCTGCATGTACGACCGTGGGGTAAGCTGTCTCGGTCCTGTAACACGGGCCGGATGCAACTCCTGGTGCATCAACAACGGCAACATCTGCTACGGCTGCCGGGGCATGGTGAGCAACCCGAATGAGAAGGGCGCGAAGGACGTGATCGCGAAATATAAGATACCCATGGAATTGGTCCTGAACAAGATGAATATGTATAACAAATGCAGGGAGCTTGACTGACATGAGCAAGAGGAATGTAAAGATAAACGTCGAATATCTCACGAGGGTTGAAGGGCACGGGAATATTGTCATCAATGTAAAAAACGGAAAACTGGAGACCTGCCGCCTCGATATTGTTGAATCGCCGCGCTTCTTCGAGGGGATGCTCCGGGGCCGGTCCGTATTCGAAGCACAGCATATTACGAGCAGGATCTGCGGCATCTGCGCCTGCGGACACACCCTGGCCTCGATACAGGCGGCAGAAGACGCCCTCGGAATAACGCCCTCTGCACAGACGATTCAACTGAGGAAGCTCCTGCTGCATTATGAAACCCTTGACAGTCACCTCCTCCATATCTATCTTCTCGTTGCACCCGACCTTCTGGGTGTAAAGAGTTTTGTGCCGCTTATCAGTACGCACAACGAAGTCGTACGCCGTGCTTTACGGATGAAAAAGACCTGCAACGACGTCTGTGATGTTCTTGTTGGACGCCATGTGCATCCGATCTCCGCAATCGTGGGCGGGTTTACCAAGCTTCCGCGACCAAAGGACCTTGAGGCCATGCACACAATGCTCAAGGGCATGCGGCCCGACATGGACGCAACGGTCGAGCTCGCATTGAAACTCAAATTTCCTGATTTCGAGAGGGACACGGAATACGTTGCTCTCGTGAGCGATGACAATGAATATCCGATGCTCATGGGATACCTCGGTTCAACCGACGGGGTCAGGATGGACAAGAAGGATTACCGGAAAATGACGAACGAATTTGTAGTTCCCCACTCCTCGGCGAAGCATGCGAAACTGAGCAGGGACTCCTACGCTGTCGGAGCGCTCGCGCGGTTCAACCTGAACTCGGAAAAGCTCCTCCCGAAGGCAAAGGAAGTCGCTGCTGCGGTCGGATTGAAACCGAAATGCATCAACCCGTTCCTGAACACAGCCGCACAGCTTGTGGAGTGTGTGCATTGTCTGGAAGACGCGATTGCGATCGTGGAAAATCTTATGAGTACTCCGCTGAATTATAATGAGGAGATTGTGGTCGGGCTGAATGAACAGGGGAAAATACCGGTAAGGGCAGGGACAGGGGTCGGAGCAGTCGAGGTCCCGAGGGGAATTCTATTCCATAATTATATAACCGATCAGAACGGGACCCTCACCGGGGCGAACTGTGTTATCCCGACGAACCAGAACACCGGGAATATCGAGTACGATCTGATGAAGCTTATTCCGGAAATACTGGACAAGACAGACGAAGAAGTTACCCTTGCCGCAGAAATGCTTGTCAGGTCATATGACCCGTGCATCTCCTGCTCCGCGCATCTTATTGATATACGGTTCAAGGACAGATAGGCCTAAAAGAGATTTATCTATTGACATATAAGCCCATGATTCCTGCTGTAAGCAAAGAAGGGTATCATGGGCTTTTGATTGTAGTAATTTACCCAGGGCATTGTCAGTTCAGATCAATCTCCTTACGCGGTGCCTCTGTCATCAGGAGGGGTGATCCTCTGGCAAGGGGTGTTTGTGACACCTACTATGACGCATATTTCGTATATAACGTTAGATGATTATTATCGATCAAAACAAACGCTTGTCCCGACTCTCTAAATATGGGATGTGTCCCTATTTGTTTTTCCAAGCGAAAACCTGCTCAAGTCCTTCTTCGTAATATTTACCGGGAAATGCGAGGCGAGTTCTATCTTGGCTATCTGAATCGCGAGATCTAAGTATATGCGTAAGGTTTCCTCGACGAATTGGCATCGTTCCAACGCGCGGTGAACCGCTTTACGGTATTCGGTCTGTCCACTCCTGGCCATAGGTATATCTTTTCTCCTTAGGCACAACGTCAGCCCTCAGGCGTTTCGGAAGCCGATTCCAGGGATTTGTTCGAAAAATCCAATTCCGAGATTGTTTTCTCAATTTTCTCTGGATCTATAATCAGAAGATGAATTCGCTTCTTCAATTCCGGAGAAACTACTTTTATGCACCCCATATAGACATCGACGAGCCTGTCTTCTGTAGAGAAGAGAATCATATAGGCCTCATGAACATGCGACTCATAGAGTTCAGCCAATGCCCCTTTCACAAACATCTGGAAACTCTCGGATTCGAATTCCGACATAAAAGTAGATGCAGCGACACGTATTCCCTGGGTATTGACGAAGATGCCGTCAAACAATTCATCGCCGGTGTTGCTTGCGTAACCATGTCCAGCCTTCTGCATCTTAAGGTCGTCACGGTTTGCAAAGGCTGACATGACACGTTGGTGGTACGTCTGGTATTCTTTCTCCCTCTGTTCTGCTTCTGCCCGCTTTTTTTGTCTCTCTTCTTCTGAAAGTTTTTGATGAAGACGGGGATCTTCTTGGCGCAAGGTCTGCATTAGTGAGTTGCGAATTTCCTTCTCGATGTCGCTAAAACTGCGTTTCCCGAGTCGCTTTTGTCCTTCGGTTGCTATTTCCGCAATACGATGCGAAATGTCTCCCACGCGACCAGAAATAATATCTTCGATTCTTTTCTCGGTTACACCTGTTGAAGACTCAATCCGCTGAAGTGCATCTGTTGTCTTTTGAAAGACTTCGTTTTGCAACCGGATACTCTCGTCACTTCTTTGAATCATGGACTGTTCTGAGAACTTCCCGAGCATGATAGCGGCAACGGCGAGGACAATGGACGCGCCTGCAAGAAGAATTGATATCACGAATCCCAGCAACGCTGGGGTGGAGAAAGTGAGGGCATGATTTCCAAGAGTATTCTGCAGAAGGCCAAAAGAAGCGAACCCAAGTAGAAATGATATGATCAGAAGGCCAATCTGTCTGAATGAAATCATCAAGGGAGATCGGTTCAGCATTGAATCCTTCCTTTCCATTTTGTTCTCCTTTTTCGAACATTTATTTTTGAGCGTATACTATATTTGCTTAAAAGATTATAATTTCTAAGGTTGATTGTCAATGAATTTTGCCGGAAAACAGCGGATAGGAGGCTGGTAATTCTATATAATATTGTTATTTTAAACATTATATAGAATACGCATATTTATACAAACCAATATTCTTGTTGGATTTTTTTGCGGATTGCCGGTTCAATTATATACCTTTCAGTTTCAGCTTACAGATGCGAGGAGAAACAAAGGGGTCTGCCCTGAGGAGAAACAAAGGGGTCTGCCCTTGAAGCTTGACAAACCAACGCCGGTTCCATATGCAGATATTACAAAGTAAAGGAGATTAGAAATATAGACATATCTGAAGAACGACGTGGTAGGCTGATGTTCATATTCTTATCAAAGAAGGAGACCTCTGCATTCAATAGAGAGATAGCAGAGATGGCAGGGGGGCTGAGTCCATCGGCTGTGACGCATCAATATAAAAGGATATTGAAACGACTTAGCGAAGACAGTAGATTCTCGAAGGTATGGGAGAAAGAATCAAAATCAATAATGTCAATGATCAA
>JAKLQR010000345.1 GCA_022013235.1 Thermodesulfovibrionales bacterium
AACAACTTTGATAACAAGGGAAGATATCGAAAATTCCGATGCGAAGAATGTTTCCGAAATTCTGAGAAATGTGCCCGGATTTTATATTCAGGGCGAAAATGTCCCAGGCTCATCAGCATGGAGATCGAGCTTGAGGGGTTTTAGCTTTGACAGCGGCTACGGGCTTATCCTCATCAATGGAGAGAGGGTTTTGGGCGGAGCAATGGGGGAATACGGGATAAGTCTCAACCAGATACCTGTTGATATGATTGAAAGGATAGAGATAGTCAAAGGGCCCGCATCAGTCCTTTATGGAAGCGATGCGATGGCTGGGGTGGTAAACATCATTACGAAACCCGTCCCTGAAACACCGCTTTTCACAGTAAGCGGCGGATACGGGTCTTATGATACCTCATCGGCGAATATCGCATATGGACAGAAAATTAATAAATTCGGATTTCTCGTCAGCGCGCAAAGAGAGACTGCTGAAAGAGGCCGTTATGGCGCATCGGAAGACGATTTCAGGGGAGAATATGTACTGACAAAACTATCGTATGATATTTCTGAGAAAGCGCTCCTCTCCCTCGGGATCAACTATGACCATTTACAATGGACATACCAGAACGATGAAAAGCTCAGGTTCAGTCCCGCTTTTGAAATATTGCTCCCGGATACCTCTGTCCTGAAAATCAAAGGGTACTGGTACAGGCTGAACATGGACAGTTTTTCCCCTGGCTATACCCGCCGTTTTGGTGATATCAGCTATACACAGGCAGAGGTTCAATACACAAAACCTATTGGAAACACTCAACTCGTTACCGCAGGGGGAGAGTATCTTCAGAGAGACATAAATGCAAGTTTTGCAGACAAAAGAGATACTTTTCAGAGTCTCTATCTTCAGAACGAAATAAATCTGAAACCTTTTGATATTGTCATCGGAGGCAGGCTCGATGACAATTCCCTCTACGGCACTGAATTGAACCCCAAAGCGAGCGTTCTGTGGGAGGCTGCAGCCAATACCCGCATCAGGGCGTCAATCGGCAGAGCATTCAAATCACCAACCATACGTCAGCTTTATGTATCTTTCAAGCACGGCAACTGGTGGAATAAGCCCAATGAAGATTTGGACCCGGAGGTCTCATGGGGCTATTCTGCCGGTATTGAGCATAGAGTGTTCAAAGGGCTGTCTGCGAATCTGAGCGTATTCAGAAATGACGTAAAGGATATCATCGTCGCAGTCGATACATCTGAAGAAATAAGCGGCACACCGGTAAGAACCTGGAAGAATGTGAGGAAGGCATGCACCCAGGGAGCAGAATTAGGGATAAAAGCTTCTGTTCTGGATAATCTTCTGGTGAATCTCGGGTATACATACCTCGACACGGAAAACAAGGAGACGGGGAAAGAGTTACCTTATAACCCGCATCATACTGCGAGCATAAGGATGGATTATGACGTCAAACCATGGAAAATGTCTTTTCACTGGATCACAAACTATATTGCTGAGGTATATACCGATGAGGCCAACACAAAAAAGATAAAGGACTATTCTCTTTCAAACCTCAGGATCATAAAAGAGATAACTAAAAATATCAGTGTTTCGATGGATGTGGACAATATTTTTGAATCTGATTACGGAGAACCGGACAAAGAATGGCTTGGCAGGGTGGTATTCGGAAAACTGACAATTGGGATCTAAAGAGGAGGTATGGCAATATGAAAAAATGTATTCTTGCAATGGTTGTAGTCTTGCTGTTTACGCAGTCAGCATACGCACATCATTTCTGGGTTGAGAAAGAAACGGACAAGTTCAAGATTTCATGGGGGCACTATCCCGAGACAGGTCCGTATGAACCTGAAAAAGTAAAAATGGTAAAAGCCTACGATAAGCAAGGTAAGGAGGTCAAATTAGAAAGAAAAGACGAAAAGGATACAGTGTATTTATACGCAAAAGAAACGGTTCTGATGGTGACTCTTTCCTCTGAGGGTAGTTTTCTCGTAACTACGCCTGAAGGTAAAAAGAGGCTTACAAAAAGAGAAGCGCAGAAGACAGGGCTGCAGATTATTGATGCAGTATATTCTTATCAGTTTGCCAAATCCATTTTTGGTTACAGCAATGCTGCAACAAAGCCTGCCGGGATGAAGTTTGAGATTGTTCCTCTGAAAAATCCTTATGCATTGAAACCCGAAGAGCTTCTGCCGATAAAGGTTTTTTTCGAGGGAAGGCCGGTGGAAGGGGCTGTCATTACAATAAATAATAAGAAAGAAACAGTGAAATCAAATAAAGATGGCATTGCCGGCATAAAGATCAGTGAAAAAGGAATGCAGTCTGTTTCAGCAAAAAAGAGAATTCCTGCAAAGGATAATCCCGACGCTGATTATCTGTCCTTTACCACAGTTCTTACCTTTGATCTGAAATGAAACAGGCGGGCATACTTATCATAGTTGTCGGGATCATAGCCGGACTTTACAATCCGGCTACTGCCCATACAGTTAATTACCAGGTTGAAAATAAAGGAATAAGCGCCCGGATATTTTATTCACCGGATGACCCTGCAAGCTATTCTCAGTATGAAATATTCGGGCCCGGTGATACAATCCCTCATCAGAAGGGAAGAACCGACAGGAACGGTTTCGTCTCGTTCCTCCCGGACAGGCAAGGGAAATGGATTATCAAGGTCTATGGAGAATCCGAACACGGGCTGCACGGCGCTCAGGTCGTGGTGGACGTCAATGAGGATCTCTTTATGGAGTCCTTCAAGAAGCCTCTTGTTGCAAAGTACACAAAAGCCTTCGTGGGAACCAGTTTTCTCCTGGCACTCTTCGGTTTGGGGGCTCTGCTGAAGGCATGGAAGAGAGGCAATACGGAATAGCAGGTTAAGAGAAACTCGCAGAGGAATCACTGGAAGTGCCATCAATGTTATATTAATTATTATGAATACGACTAAAATATTGAGGAGGAAATCTTATATTGATCAAAGAAATCATCAAGAAATCATTCGATGGAACACTTCTCACGAAAGCAGAGATTGCTTCATTATTTGAAGTCCCTCTCTTTTCCGGGGAATCAGCGATGATTATTGCAGCTTCGCGGGAAAAAAGTGAAGCAGCGAGCAATGGCCTGGCAGAGGTTCATGCGCAGGTTGGATTGAATATTGCGCCTTGTCCCAGGAACTGCGCCTTCTGTGCGTTTGCAGCCAGGAATAAGGTTTTTCAGGAAAAGAAGGAAATTCCGGTCAATGAAGCTATTGAGAGAGCAAGACAGTTTGAAACTGATGGGGCAAATGCCGTGTTTGTGATGAGCACAGCAGATTACCCCTTTGAAAAATTTGCAGATATTGCCCTGGAGATCAGAAAATCCCTTCGACCGGAAACGGTACTGGTTGCAAATGTCGGTGATTTTACAAAAAAACAGGCCCGAAAATTAAAGGAAACGGGTTTTTCAGGCATTTATCATGCGGTTCGGTTAGGAGAAGGAAGAGATACATCTATTAAGGTGGAAACAAGGCTGAAAACATTCAGGAACGCAAGAGAAGCAGGCTTATCTCTGGGAACTTGTGTAGAGCCGGTCGGGAATGAACATAGCGTTGAGGAATTGGTGGAAAAAACCCTTATTACCCGCGATGCGAAACCCGGCTACAGCGGTTCAGCACGACGGATACCCATCCCGAATACAAAAATGGCGAAATACGGTATTGTGAGCGAGGCCAGAATGGCGCATATACTGGCTGTGGTGAGATTAGCTCTCGGGTATGATATTCCGGGAAATTGTACGCATGAGCCGAATGTCATAGGAGCAGCAGCGGGAGCAAATCTGTTGTGGGCAGAGGCAGGATCCAACCCCCGCGATACAGAGAAAGAAACAGAAGGCAAACGGGGCATGACAGTAAAAGAATGTGTAACAGTACTGGAAGAGGCGGAATGGAAGATACTGCAAGGCCCGTCAAAATTCTATGGAGCATAAATATTATCTCTCAATCATTACTCAATAATACAGACATTTTCTAACCCCTTGCTGTGACAGGAATGATTTCGTAGTTCTTGCTCTAAGGTAATTATATGTCTTAGAATAATATAATTGAGGAGCATACTGTGAAAAGACAGAACCCCAAAAACTCATCGAAAAAATCTGAAAATAACATGAATAAGAATTCGGGCATCAATACACAGCCAAAGCAAGAAAGGATCCTCGTTGTTGACGATGACGAAGCGTTGCTGGAGATTTTACAGAAAGGACTTTCATTGCACGGTTACTCTTGTGAAGCAACGAGAAGCGCTGCCTTAGCTCTTGAGCTTATAGAAAAAAACTCTTTCGATATCATGATAGCGGATATTATTATGCCGGATATGAACGGCCTTAAACTGACAGAAAGGGTGAAGAGAATCAGACCTGAAATGACCATTGTGGTAATAACAGGACATATCGAAGATTTTCCCTACGATAGGGCCATTGAAGCGGGAGCTTCTGATTTTATAAAGAAACCCTTTACCATAAAAGAGCTGCTTGCAAGGATAAGATATGTGAAGATGCAGGATGAACTGCTCATGAGAGAGCGGGAACTCAAACGGAGAGTACAGGAACTTGAAGAGTTTTATGATATTGCAGTAGGCAGAGAACTGAGGATGATAGAGTTGAAAAAAGAGATAGAGAGTCTGAAGAAAGACAAGGAAGGCTATAAGAAAGCATAGGTTGCCCTGAAAAACAGAGAGCGAGCTCAGAAAATTCTTCAACGCAATAAGCTCAGATAATTAATAAACTGATCATACAATACGGCAGATACAGCGTTTTTGCGGATTTATCCCGAAAGCTTTCGGGATCCCTCGGAGGGCGGTAGCCCGAGAATGAGCAAAAATACTGTATCTGCCGTATTTATCCGAATGATTACCTGCAGGAACTGCAGGAGGTTTTGCTGCAGGATGTGCAGGAGGCTGATGCAGCGGTTCCGGCCAGAGGTCTTTCAGTCCCGGCAGAACAAAATACCGAAAACTTCTTTTTCACATCCTTTGAGCTGCATTTCGGGCAGATAATTTCCTGGTTGCCGAATACGAGTTTTTCAAAATCTTCGTTGCAAGAACAGCATTGATATTCAAAAATCGGCATTGATAACTCCTGTAATCATTAGATTTGAGGGGCTAAGGGGAAAATATTTTCAACCTCCCCTTAATTCCCTCACCTCAAAAGGTAACAATTTATGATTGAAAATGACAACTGACCACTCATTACTGCTCACGGTTTTTTCGGTACCTTCTCCCAGTCTTTCAGGAATTTCTCGATCCCGATATCAGTGAGGGGATGCCGTGAGAGTTGTAGTATAACAGAATAGGGGATTGTGGCGATATGCGCCCCCATCTTTGCCGCTTCGACGACGTGGAGGGGATTCCGGATGCTCGCTACGATTACCTCTGTTTCATACAGGTAATTTTCGAATATCATGAGAATATCGCCGACGAGGTCCATCCCTGTATGACTGATATCGTCAAGCCTCCCTACGAAAGGGCTTACGTATGTGGCACCCGCCTTTGCGGCAAGCAGAGCCTGGCTTGGAGAGAAGACAAGGGTCACATTTGTTTTGATGCCCATACCCGACAATTTTTTGACTGCTTTAAGCCCCTCTGCGGTCATGGGAATCTTTATCACAATATTTTCGTGTATCTTCGAGAGGGAAACAGCCTCCTGAATCATCTCTTCCGCCGTCATGCTCACGGCTTCGGCACTCACGGGGCCGTCAACGATGCTGCAGATTTCCTTGAGCAACGGCACAGGGTCCTTTCCCTCCTTTGCGATGAGCGAGGGATTTGTTGTTACCCCGTCTATCACACCAAGATCATGCGCTTTCCGGATTTCTTCGCTATTGGCAGTGTCGATAAAGAATTTCATAATACCTCCTGTGTATATTAATGATAAAGTTTTTCATGAATTAATTATACTATATGAAAAATACCTGAAGTGAAAAGGAGAAAATGAAGAGCGGTACTTTTCCTGTGGAGAGTAAGCCTGAGACTTCAGGCAGAATTGAGGAGGATACAGGAAGCACTATGAGCTTTGACGGATTTGGGGTAAAATTGATAGAACATATGGAACGCAGCAGGGAAGGCAGGTTTGTATGAACAGGATATGGGAGAACATCTTTAAACTCCGCCAGAAGGCATCTGATGAGATAGACGCGATTCTTCTCAAGATACCGGTATTCCAGGACCTTAACAATCGTGAACTGAAAAAAATCAAACGGATCTTGCATCAGAGGGAGTACAGAAGCAACGAGATAATATTTAAAGAGGGCGATATCGGTCTCGGCATGTATATCATTCTTGGGGGAGAGGTCCAGATTGTCTGCGGACCGGACAACCATGTCCTGACCGAACTCTGCGGAGGAGATTTTTTCGGAGAATTGTCGCTCCTCGATGACGCGCCGAGAAGTGCGGCTGCTATTGCGAAATCGCCGTGTGTTATGCTCTGTTTTTTTAAACCCGAACTGATCGATCTCATCAGCCGCGACCCGCAGCTCGGCTGTAAAATATTATTCAGGCTCGCATGGGTTATCGGAGAGAGATTGAAGAGCACCAATGAACAACTGAAGGAAATAAGTTGCCTGAGGCAGCAGGACCCGATATCTGCATGAGAATATCCGGGAGCAGCACCAGTCATCTCAGGATCGTTCTGATCCTGATCACGATAGCGGGATTTATTGTGTTTCTCACTTATATACCCGATATCGTGAAATTGGTAATTATCTCGATCCTGCTCGCATATATATTGGCCCCTTTTGCCAATTTCCTCGAATCCCGGGGCATGAGCCGCCCAACCGCAACTGTTCTGATATTCATTGCCATTGTTTTTGCCGTGAGTCTCGCATACATGAGCATATTGCCTCTGTTTGCAGCACAGATAAGCGGTCTCCAGACGGGCTTTAATCCTGCTCAGGCGGGTTTTGTAATTTCCCGGTTTGAAGACTTTCTGATGCCGTATCTTTCGTTCCTCGGAATTAAAGAACTGAATCTTATGGGGAGAACACAAGCAGTTATGGCAGGCGCCGGAGACTGGATATTTAACCACGTCCTTGACGCAGCATCCCTTGTCACCAGCATGATTCTCATACCCTTTATCGTTTTTTTTCTTTTAAAGGACGGGAGGGAGTTTAAAAGGACTTTTGTCAGTCTGGTTCCAAACCGCCATTTCGAGTTCACCCTCTATCTGTTCCATAAATTGAATGCCCAGGTCGGCAATTATCTCCGCGGCCAGTTGATTGACGCCACGATAGTAGGCACTATGACAGTATTTGCCCTGTGGGTAGTTGGCGTGAAATATTTTTTCCTTATAGGAATCTTTGCCGGGCTGGCAAACCTGATCCCTTATTTCGGTCCGATCGCCGGCGCGGTACTCGCTCTTCTTGTATCGATCCTGCAGACAGGCAGCCTCGATAAGGTATTGTATGTTATCCTCGCATTTACCATAATCAAATTACTTGACGATGTTATTGTCCAGCCGGTTGTTGTAGCGAGGAGTGTCCATATGCATCCGCTTACCGTTTTGCTTGCGGTGCTGATAGGCGGCAAATTGTTCGGAATCCTCGGGATGCTGTTGTCCGTTCCCGTTGTCGGTTTTCTCAAGGTTGTGGTGCACGAAAGCATTCTTAACTACCGCAGGTACCGCGCCGCATAGACAAGCGGCTCCCGGCTTACTGAATCAATGCTTCCTCGATGACCTCGATCAGATGGAGCACCGGCTTGTTCCTGATATCCTTTGAAAGCTGAAGGATGCAGCCGGGACAGGAAGTCACCAGTACTTCAGCGTGCGCATACTCGTCTGCACATTTAGCGAGAAGGTTCCGGGAAAGCTCCCTGTTCGAAAAACAGAACATGCCTGCAAAACCGCAACAGAGTTCTTCCCTGGAATCCAAGAGGTCGATGCCCAGAATACGGAGGATTTCTCTCGGTTCCTTTGTTATTCCCAGGCCATATTTCAGGTGACAGGGATCATGATATCCTGCCGGTTTGGGGAATAAAGTGAGTTTGGAAAACTGTGAAGAGTCAAGCTTATCGACAAAAAAAGTTGAAATATCGGAAACTTTTTCTATCCCTTCCCCGATCATTTTCGGATAATCCGATTTTAATGCGTGGGTGCAGGTCGGACAGAGGCATAGTATCGCTTCGACGTGCAGTCTGCTGAACGCATCAAGATTCTTTTTTGCAAGCTGTTTCGCCTCTTCTTCCAGGCCGAGTGTTCGGAGGGGGACTCCGCAGCATATCTCGCCCGCGGGAAGGATCACCTCATATCCGAGCCCGTGCAATACATTGATGAGGGCTTCACCCAAATGGGGATAGAGAAAATTCACGGTGCATCCGGTAAAGACCGCAACTCGCCCTCTCTTTTTTTTAACCGTGACGACCTGAACGTTTTCCTTCAAATGGCGTTCGGGCAAATTGAACTGAAGCGGGAGAAGATTTTTTTTCCGCAGATAAGGGAGCATGAAGTTCTGTCCCATTTTCATTAATTGAAAACTTAATTTCGGATTCCGAATAAATGCAGAGAGAAAGAGCCGAAGATACTTCCGCCTTCTGTCGGTCTTCTTAAGAATGTTTCTCCCCCGGTACATAACTTCATTGATGTCTACTCCGAGAGGGCAGAGGCCTGAGCAGGCGCCACAGAGCGTGCAGCTGAAGATACGGTCATTCAGCAGAGAAGATGGCTGCAATATTCCTGTGGCAAGTCCCCGGAGGAGTGCAAGCCTTCCCCTCGCGCCCATAGATTCGGTAGCGTCTTCATCATAGGTAAAGCACGAGGCCTTACAGGTTCCGCAACGGACACATTTTGAGAGTTCCTGGAGATAGCGCTCGGGTTCCATTAATCCTTTTTCCTGTCTAATGCTCTATTTAAACTCCCGGTCTGGTAGCCGTCAAGGTCGAGGGAGACAAAGATATACCCTAGAGATTTCAGTGTTTCAGAAATGATCTTTCTCTTTTCTGTGGTCAGCAGAAGATCCATTTCCTCCTCCCCGACCTCGATCCGAGCAGTCCCGTCATGGTCTCTTACCCGTAACTGCCTGAGTCCCAAAGATCCAAGGAAGTCCTCTGCCTTTGCGACTCTCCGGAGGGCTTTTCTGGTAATTTTCTGACCGTAGGGAAACCGTGTGGCAAGGCATGGCGATGAAGGTTTGTCCCATGTGCTGAGGCCGAGCTGACGGGAACATTCTCTTATGTCGCGCTTCGAAAATTCAGCTTCCGCAAGAGGGCTTCTGACCCTGTGCTTGTGCGCGGCTTGTTTCCCGGGCCGGTAGTCCGAAGCATCATCACTGTTGCTTCCATCCATAACGAACCTGTATCCCTCTGCATTCGCTACGTCCTTCAGTGTCCTGAATAAGGCGTCTTTACAGAGGAAACACCTCTCAGGGGTGTTCTCGGCAAATTGATTGAGCGCCAGTTCGTCTGTCTCGATAAGTCTGTGTTCCAGTCCGAGTTGCTTCGCCATTTCCTGTGCGGCAAGGATGTCTTTCCGGGGAAAAATATCCGACACCGCGGTTACCGCCAGGGATTTGATGCCGCACAGCTGAGCAGTTTTGAGGAGGAAGGTGCTGTCGACCCCTCCGGAATACGCAAGCACGGCACTTTCCATGTCCTTGAGAATTTGTGAGAGACGGTCTAACTTTTTCATAGGCATTGCGTGTAGTGCTTTAGGGCAGACTCGCTACGGGGAAGACAGTTTATAATACAGTAACCTCATAATTTTCCTGGTGAAGGTTCCGGCTCTCTCTAATGGTTACCTTTACATCATATTTATGTTCGATATCTTCGATCCCTGCGCGTTCTTCATCCGAGAGAAGTTCCGCCACTGAGGGGTGGGCGGTTACAATGATCCTGTCGCTTCCGTGTTTTGCAAGTCTCGTGACCTTTCGGAATATTTCATAACAGAGGGTCCGGGGTGATTTCACAAACCCTTTCCCTTCACAATACGGGCAGGTCTCGCAGAGGGTTCTCCCAAGGCTTTCCCTGACCCGTTTTCGGGTCATCTGGATGAGTCCGAGTTCGGAGATATGGGATATGGTGTTCTTCGCGCGGTCCTTCTTCATCGCTTCAACAAACGCATTGAATACCCTGTCCCGGTTTTCGTACTTTTCCATATCAATGAAGTCAACGATGATGATGCCCCCAAGGTTCCTGAGACGGATCTGATAGGCTATCTCCTTTACGGCTTCAAGGTTCGTCTTGAGTATGGTGTCCTCCAGCTCTTCTTTTCCTACGAACTTGCCGGTATTCACATCGATAACGGTCATTGCTTCTGTCTGGTCAATCACGATATACCCGCCTGATTTTAACCAGACTTTTCTCCCGAGAGCCCTTGAAATATCAAATTCGATTCCGTAGGCATCGAATACCGGTTCGGTCCCTTCGTACAGGTCAATATTTCCGAGGAGTTTCTCAAAATAGGTTTTGACAAAATCCTTAATCCTCTCATATTCATCAGGTGAATCCACAACAAGACTCTTGACGTCCTGCACCATAAGGTCTCTCACGCTTCTGAAGACGAGATCGAGGTCGCTGTACAAGAGTGAAGGGGCTGAAACCCTCTCCTTTTTCCCCTGGATGTTTTGCCAGAGGAGATAGAGGAATTCCAGATCTTTTTTCAGGTCCTCTTCAGCAGAGCCTTCACATGCTGTTCTGATGATTAACCCGTATCCGTTTGGTTTTATCTCCTCTACGATAGTCCGCAATCTCGTTCTCTCGGTCTCGTCGGGTATCCTTCTTGAAATCCCTATGTGCTCAACATTCGGCATCAGTACGAGATATCTTCCGGGAAGCGTCACATATGAAGTGACCCGCGCGCCTTTGCTCCCGATCGGATCTTTGGATACCTGCACAAGGATCTCCTGTCCCTCCTGTATCAAGTCTTCGATGGTGAGGTCGGGCCTTCCCCTTTTCGAGACCAGCTCAATTGAGTTTACCTTCTCTTCTTCTTCAAGGAACGGCGCAAATT
>JAKLQR010000346.1 GCA_022013235.1 Thermodesulfovibrionales bacterium
ATTAAAGATTAAGTCATCGTCCGGATGATAGGTGTAAGCAAAGGGCCGACGAACTCTCTTCTGCCGATTATAAGTTAGTAACACGATCAAAAGGTCACCGTAATGAATGGGAGAAACATCCGCGGAGAGCAAACCGTTTAGAGCATTTATCGAAGCAGTCCAGATAACATTTTTTACAGCAAATGACATCCCCTGGACTATAACCTCTGAAATACGTCCCTTTTCTTTCGCAAAAGATACGGGCCCACACTTAAGGATAGTTTCTCCTCCCACCTTACGATATCTATTCCAAAGCTTCTGAGCAATCATCTCAAAACCACGGGAAGGATAATAGTAACGAGGATTTAAAATAGCAAGAAGCCTGTTTCTCAGGCTAAGGACGCGATCCAGTCCCGAGGAAGCCACCTTCCTGTTTCTCACATCTCGTTCTACGCGCAACGCCCAATCACGATGAAGCTTGTTGCAAGGAACAAGGGTCTTTTTTTCCATAACCGGAGCAAAGACGTCTACACAATAGGCATGTCCCGATCTCTCGGAAATCATAGCTTGGAGTGACTTATCATCCGGGCTTATCCTCTTTTCCCTGCTCAAAAGGCCTTGAAGCATCTCACGTTTGTATCTCCAGGGGTAGAAAAACAAAAAATCAAATACGTCAAAAGGCATCCTCCAGTATCGACCTTGCGCGTGAATAGCAAACCGGAACCTATTGTTGATCAGTTTTTCGTCCTTCAGCAGATCGAATATGAACCGATCAGCTTCAAAATCCGGATTGAAGAAAAACAGATGCGGCCCGAGATCAAAGACTATATCGTCTATTATATATGTCTTGCATAGCCCCCCGACTCTTTCATCAGCCTCCAAAAGTACACACTGTTCTCCCGCCCTTTGTAGAATGTAGGCGGCTGTTAGGCCTGTAACTCCAGCACCTACAATAACTGTCATTTCACCGGATGATTTTAAGTTCGTCATTTATAGTTACGCTTCCTTTCATATCAGCCGATCCCACTATAACCTAATTGAGCGATTTTTTACTCGACTTGCACCAATCTCTTGCGCATCAAGGACTTACGAAAAGTCTCGACATATCCATTGGTATGCCTGCGCTTTTCGTCCCGCATAGGCGGGACTGCATCAAGATCTTGGCACATTTCTTCGCAAAAAATCGCTCAACTTATCTATAACCAATGAGACAAATCACGTCCAATGAGTTTGCCCAGTTTCTCTATTTGCATTCCAAATTCATCTTGAAGCTTCTTGCGGGTCTCCATACACATTGTTGGGGCACTCTCCGCCGACCCCTTGAATCTCAGCCGCTGAACAGACTTACTATTTCTAAGCGGAGTGAGATACTTGAAGAGATCAAGGTCCCTTAGGTAAAAATGTGTGATCAGCATTATTTTGTTCAACAATCTAAACCGAGGATGCGCCGTGACATTTCTTTTCTGATCGTAATTTTGAGGAAGAAATCGATCATCCACTTCAAGAAAAGCATAGAGGCTTTGCAGAAAGGCAGCAGGGTTGTTGGCAATGTCTTCAAAAATCGACACATAGATTTGCTCTTCAGGAAACAGATCAAAGTATGGTTTAAGATGATCGTAATAGAGGCTGTCTGTTATGAGAATTTTCCTGAATTTAACAATAGCGTGTTCAAAATCTGCCGTAATCGCTCCGTCCCTTATCAGGTGGTAATATGCTGAAAATGCACGATCGATAGGATTGCGCAGACAAGCAAATATCTTCACATTTGGACAGTGTTCGTGAATTCGCTGCGGGACCTCATCGTAAAAGAGATAGGTATCCGTCAATTCGCCTTTCTTCAATCCCTCCGGACAGTGCGAAAATAGAGTTTCATACCACTGTATGCCTCTATCGTAGTAGAGGTCGAAAAAATGTGTTTTTTTGTCCCAACGCGCCATGCAAATCTGGGGATGATCGTTAAGACATTCGTAGGTCCAAGTTGTCGCTGATCTCGCTGGGCCAATGCCGATAAAGTCAGGCAGCATAAATTTCTCCTTAAGTCTCTTGTCGGCCGAATGGCAACGCAATTAAGGTTTCTTTGTCGGTATAAAAAGGCAGTTTTGGTTTGTCTAAAGCATGCAACTCGCTGACGCGGACTAATGCATATCCCAGACCCAAATACAAAAATAAATCAATACGGTCATAGTGTAGCGTAACTATCCAGGATATCACCATCGTTATGTACCCCGCCAAATATGCAAGAAGCAGCCGCCTATAATACTCATTGTTGCAGTTCTTCAAGTGTGTGTAGAAAGTCAGGAACGAGCTTACATAAATGAGGATCCATAAGAATAATCCGAGAATACCGAAATCAAACAGAACCGCGGGATGAGCTCCATCTGGAACAGGATAAGGCACGGTTTTTATGAAACCGCCAGCTCCATACCCCACTCCGTTGGTATCGATCAGCTTTTCCATGCCCCTCTTCCACCATGCAAGGCGCGTCTCCACAGAAGAGCCTCCGGATTCAACTTCGAGTTGACGTCCGGTATATTTTAGGCTACCGCCAAGGTCACCTATACGTACCAGGATGCTCAGAGCTATGGAAGCTGCCAGAATAATAAATAAACATGTGACTAACCAATTTTTCAATGGTCTGAGGTGTACCAAAAAGAACGTCA
>JAKLQR010000347.1 GCA_022013235.1 Thermodesulfovibrionales bacterium
AAAAAGGCTCCGTCTTTAGTTTTCAGTGGCTGGTTGAACGTACCAAAAAGCTCAACAGATCCAGTGCCTCGCAAGTGGGCATAATGGTGACGTCCGGCGAACCCAGAGATTCCTAAAATGAGAATTCTTGGCATTTAATCCTTTTCTTCTTTGATCTTTGGCGAAAACAAATCGCCAAAAAACAACAGGCTGGAATCAATCGCTATTTCTTATAGCCTTCCGAAAGATCTCAAGCATCGATTCACTATACTTATTCCAACTTAAATGATTTTGAACAAATTTTCTACCTTTCCTAGATAGCTGTTGACACAAACTTTGATCATTATAAAGTTGTTCTAATGCGTCAGCCAGCCTTTTCGGGCACATCGGTTCAATTATTATCGCAGTCTCACCATTCCTGAGCACTTCCGAAGCACCGCAACCTGTCGTCAGGATAACCGGCAGCCCACAGCTCATCGCCTCAAAAACAGAAAGGCCCCAAGTTTGAGGAGCATTGGGAAACACAAAAACGTCAGATTCTGAGTAGCTTTGGATCAATTCCTGCTCACTTACTCTATCGTGAAAATGCACTCTCTCTTGCAGCCCAAATTTTTCAACTAGGGAGAATACTTTTTTTGCGTACTTTATATCACGATCCTTGACGCCAATATGATGTAATCTAATATCATGACCTTTTTCAACAAGTATTCGAAGCGCAATAATTGTATCCTCGATCCGGCGGTGACTGTAAAAGATCCCTGTGGAAAGAATGCTGAAATCTTTTTTCCTCGAATGTTCGGTATACTTGAATTTATTGATATCAATGCCGCTTCTGACCACTTCAGATGCAAGGCCGAAGTGCTGCTGTACCTGCAATTTATTGATGTTGTCTAATACTATAATTTTATCAAATGACCGTATGTAATTACGAAATTTTGGCTTCAGATGGAAAAGGCATGTTTTGAGCAATTTTTCCTTTTTCCAGCGATACATCGGCATATCATTCATCATCCATACCACAGGTTTATTAGTTTTCTTCTTCCACATCCCTGCAGTGGGATAGATGTGATAATCGTGTGGATTCAGAATGTCGATGTCAATATCAATAATATTAAGGAGTGCCTTTTGCCTTATCTCAAAATAGAATAAAAAATATTTTAAAAAGGTCTTTAAAAATTGAACGATTTTTCCTCTTTGCCCTAACCGAGCTTCACTTTTAATATATTTAATATTTAATTGAGAGCACAAATCAGGAAAACAGTTTTGCTTATCATAAAAATAAGCATAGACAATTACCTCCCCACCTAAATCCTTTAAATTTTTGCAAGTTCAAGGGCCTGCCTTTGAGTCCCTCCATTAATATTTAAGTCCCAGACGAGTATGCCTATCTTCATATTATTTCATTCCTATCCATTTAAATTTCGGGTACCTTTTTAGAAAAGGAGAAGTTTTTAAGCAAAGGGTTACGGGTTCCGGAGGGAAACCACATAATCATGAAGCTAATGCCCTGATGACGCCCTCAGCAAATCGCTCCGCCATTTCTTCTATTGAATATTTCTCTCTTGCTATACAACAACCCGCAATCAACTTCTCACGGGCCTTATCATCTTTTAGCAAACGTGAAACCTGGGCTGCATAAACGGAAGGGTCATTCGACTCTCGCACGATCACGCCATTGACGCCATCAACAAGGTAGCTAATTTCTGGTCCATGGTGAGAGCTATTGGTTGTTATTAGTGGTGTTTTCAACGCAAATGCGTCCAAAACCGATAGACCAACAGCATCAGGCATCAAAAAAAGCTTGGACACCATAAAATAAGGGACTTTCTCTTCGTCAAACTTCGGCCCTAGGTAGTGAATCCATTTATGCTTTTCCGCCGCTTCTTTGATTTTGCTATCATCCGGGCCGCCGCCGATAAAAATCATCTCAAAATCCGAAATATCTTTCCTAATTTGCACACATGCTTCAATCAAGAAATCAAGGCGCTTTTCAGGATACATGCCGCCTGTATAGAGGCAAATGTTATCACCTTTGATGCCAAGATCTCGTTTGATATGTTGCAATTGCGCCTGAGTGACGTTCTGCTGAGCTGCTACCAGGCGGCGGGTATCGATGGCATTTTGAACTGATGTAATCCTGTTTTCCGGATATCCAAGTGATCGGACAACCGATGCGCTCAAATCGTTATAGGCAAACCACCAATGCGCATGACGAGACATAAAACGTTTGATACCTTCACCAACAACACTGGCATTATGTTCCTGAAAATTCCTGCCATGGCCCCAGAAACAAACTTTCTTAAGGCCAATCATCTGACACGCAACAAGCACATAGTTCAGGATAAGTTTGCTTGCCTGCTCCGCAATCACCAGATCAGCCCCGCGTATATGCTTTAAACATGGCTGCCAGTAAAGTTCATGCTGGCCTATCATTATACTTCTATTCTTAACAGAATGCGCCCATTCTATTTCTACACCATCTTTTTTCCGGGCTTCGCTCTCAGAAGGAGAACCATGAATCAAAACCAGCTCAATACCGGCCCCGGCAAGCCGTTCCCTCAGCAGCTCATAAAACGGCCTGCGATAGTGGCTTAAAACCCTCTGGATAATAACGACTTTGCGGAGTGATTTCATGTCAGTGATTTCTCAAACCAGTCTGGTACAGCAAAGATCCAATAATCACCCTGCCCACATCACACACGTAAAAAACAGGGAATCTCCAACCGGCACAACACAGGCGTGCAAAATTCCATCGATATTTCAGGTTGTTTGCGGATCGAATAGAAAAAAAGCTCCTGATCAGGTCACTCCACCCTAATTTATTTACCCTGTTATTCAGTCCGGTCATCTTTACATCGCTTATCACAACAGCTTCATAATTGATTAAGAGATTGTATCCATTCATATTTGCCCTGCGCGAGAATTCGTAATCAGCGCCATAATGCGAAAGGAGTTTAAAATCATATAATCCAACTTGCTTAAAGACTTCGACCGGTATCAATGTTCCACGGCCTGGTAAGACATCAACCTTATGGATCAATGAATCTTCTCGTAATATATCATTATATCCTCTACCTTCAGCCAAGTTGGTATATTTCGCTGTCAACCAATTGATACGTACACCTGCATCAACCACTACCGATTCATCTTTATTGCTGACGGAAATTGATCCGATTAAACTGTCTGGGTGTTTCAAGGCAGAGTCAAGAAGAGTCTGCAAATAATCCGACCTGACCATAGTGTCATCATTCAATGTGAGTATATAATCATCCTGTTCTGCCCGCACCAGCGCATATTCCACCCCCATGTTAATAGCTCCGGTCCACCACAGATTGCCGTCACCCTTCAAGAGAATGACATCAGGAAACTCTTCCTCAATCATTTTCCCGGTTCCATCCGTTGATCCATCATCAACAACTATGACCTTGAAATTTTGAAAGGTTTGCTTTTTCAAAGAAAGGAGGCATTCACGGGTAAAATGCTTCCGGTTATGGACGGGGATTATTATGCAAATTCGGTTGATGGCCATCTCGTTTAATTAGTTCACGTTCAGGTTTGTCTGTATTTCCGTAATATTTATATCTATTTATAACGGACAAAGAAATACCAATAAGTACGCTGTATAA
The DNA here is from genome assembly GCA_022013235.1 of Thermodesulfovibrionales bacterium. Lineage (GTDB taxonomy): Bacteria > Nitrospirota > Thermodesulfovibrionia > Thermodesulfovibrionales > SM23-35 > JAKLQR01. The sequence goes on from JAKLQR010000347.1 coordinate 3,606, forward strand.
AGCATCCAAAGTCCAAGCGAAAAATCCTATATTATAAAGCAAAATGGAAATAAATAAAATGTTAAGAA
>JAKLQR010000348.1 GCA_022013235.1 Thermodesulfovibrionales bacterium
CAAGTGTTGCACTTCCTCATTGAACTGGGGACTTTAAATTCGAAACTATTTCAAATATCTAATATCAAAATACAAAACTATTTTTTAAGTTTAGGATTTAGGGTTTCGAATTTAGTATTTGTCTCTATTCTATAATATTCCAGCTTTTATCCTTTCTCTTATTATATACGCCTGACCGAGTGATATCCCTGCATCGTTGGTCGGGACTTTATCGTGGATCAGGACGTTCATGCCCGAATTGCGAAGCCTGTCAATCGTCCGTTCGAGGAGGTACATATTCTGGAACACTCCTCCGCACAGGGCAACGTCCCTGATTCCGGTCACCGAGGATAATTTCTCCACCACCCGTTCAATGACCGTTATGATGGTATTATGGAATTTCGTAGCAATAATCCCTTTCTCTTTCTTCTCTTTTATATCTTCCATGATTCTCAGGATAGTATGGGAAAAATCAACTTCCATCGTCTCCTTGAATTTTATATCAACAGGATAATCATCGATAATATCGGGATAGGTTATCGCCTCAAGGGCTATTGCCGCCTCTCCTTCAAAGGTATTGTCATCACAGACGCCGATCAGCGCCGAAATGGCATCAAACAGTCTTCCGGCGCCTGAGGAAAGCGGGGAAAACTGTCTGTTGTCGAGAATCTGCAGGAGAGAGTGTATTTTCTCCCTGCCGTATCTCCTGACAAAGCCGATTGAATCGAGATAGGGCATGACTTCATTCCCGGTGATATTCTTTATATAACTGATCGCTATCCTCCACGGCTCTTTTACCGCAGCTTCTCCGCCCGGAAGCGGGATGTATCTGAAGTGGCATGCTCTCCTGAATCCTTTAATATCAGCAATCAGAAATTCTCCGCCCCAGAGACCTCCGTCGGTACCATATCCCGTACCGTCGAAAGTCACCCCGATAACCTTCTCTTTTATCCCTTTTTCGGCCATGACTGATCCAACATGAGCATAGTGATGCTGAATCGGTATCTTTTTAATATTCTCCTGCCGCAGGGCCCACTGTGTTGAGAGGTACATGGGATGGAGGTCATAGGCAAGCGCAACCGGCTCAACCCGGTACACGGACTTGAGATTCCTGAGGCTCTCCTCAAAAAACCGGAGAGTCTCATAATTTTCCATATCACCGATATGCTGACTCGGTATCGCAAAGCTTCCTTTGGTAAGAGTGAATATGTTTTTGATATCAGCGCCGCAGCCGAGCACCTCAGGCCCGTCTTCGTGCAGGAGAACAGGGTCCGGCACATAGCCCCTGGAGCGGCGGACAAACGAAAGGGACGGTTGATTTTTACCGGGAGATGCTACCGTCCCTCCCCCGTTCCCCCCTTTCGGAGCAGGAGATAACGAGGGGTCTGTGATAAAACTATTCACTCTGACCACTGAGTCGTCAGCCCGCATGAAAATATCTCTGTTATGCATGAGAAACGCATCAGCAATATCGGAAAGCTTTGACACTGCCTCATCATTCTCAATCACAATCGGTTCTTCTGCGATATTGCCGCTGGTCATGACCAGGGCGTCGAAGTGCACCCCCCCTATCCCCCCCTTGGCAAGGGGGGGAGAAGGGGGGGTAATCCCATTAGCAAAGGGGGAAGAATCGGGAGCAATCCCCTTGGCAAGCGAGTGCATCGGATAACAGAACAACAAATAATGCAATGGTGTATACGGCAGCATGAAGCCTATGCAGGGATTGTGGGGTGAAACTGCCGCAGGAAGTCCGTTTTTTATCTTATTGAGAAGGACAATCGGCCTTTTGTTCGAGGTAAGATATGCCTCCTCTGCTTCGGATACCCTGCAGAATTTTCTTATTGTTTCGATATCCGGCGCCATCAGGGCAAAAGGCTTGTTGCTTTTTCTCTTCTTCAGTCTCAGCCTGTTCACCGCGTCTTCGTTCATCGCATCGCAGGCCAAATGAAAGCCCCCAAGTCCTTTGATCGCCACGATTTTCCCTTGTTTAAGGAGTCGTATTGTTTCTTCTATTGGATTCGTTTTCTTCCTAACTCTTAACTTTTCACTCTTCACTTTCAACTGTACCTGTGGCCCACAGACAGGGCAGGCATTCGGTTGTGCATGGAATCTTCTGTCGAGGGGGTCATGGTATTCCCTGTCGCAATCAGGACAAAGTTTAAACACAGCCATGGTGGTGTTTGGCCTGTCATAAGGAACAGATTTAGTTATGGTATACCGGGGACCGCAATTGGTGCAGTTGATGAACGGGTAGAGAAATCTCCTGTCATTCTTATCAAGAAGTTCCCGGAAACAGTCCTGGCAGATGGAGACATCTGATGAAATAAGGGTAAAACTTCCCGCATCCTTGCTTTTCAGAATAGTGAAATCCTTATAGCCGTAGGATGGAAGGGTGGTTATATCAACCGACATGATCCGGGAGAGAGGCGGGGCTTCTTTTTGCAGCCGTTCAATAAAGTCAGGGGTATTCTCTCCTTCAATCTCGATAATGACCCCTTCGGAGGAATTCAGGACAAAACCCTTCAGCTGGCCTGACCTGGCAAGACTATAGACAAATGGCCGGAATCCAACCCCCTGCACAATGCCTTTCACTACTATTTTGGTGCGAACGGGTTTCATAGCATGACCTTGTACATTAGGTTTTTACACTCTTACAATACTTACTAGGAAAACTACAAGTAAAGTCACATAGTTGAAACAATCTTGTCATTCCGGCTTGTCCGGAATCTTTCCTGAAATATTCTTATATAAATCCTTGAAATCCGGATTAGTCTGCCTGATAAGTTCGATTTTCTGTTGTCTGCTCATATTTTTCATCTGCTTTTCTCTGATAATTGCGCTGAAGCTGCTTTCATACAATTCATAATATACAAGCTTATGAAGTATATATTTTGCGGTAAAACAGGCTGGATCATTATTATTTTTCCTTCTTTCGTATTGAAGTTGATATGAAATACAATAATAATGTATCACATTGTTTTATAAGGAATATTTTCATATACTTTCTTCATAACCGTATCCATCAAGGCATTGAGATGTTTTTTAGATCAATTTTGACTATCGTTAAACGATTTGTAGCTGTTAACAGTTCTCAAATCCTTACTCAGTACGGTTTTGCTAAAATAAGTTGTCACAACTATCTGAATTTATGTATTAATTTTACTCTTAATAGTTTCTTTTCAACTTTTTTACGAAAGAACCTTATTTTTATGCTCGCAGACTCTTCTTATAAGATTATTTGTAATACCGACATAAAGAGTTGGTCTGGCATTAGAAGTGGCCGGGTTTGTTTGGACAGCCTGAAGCGATTTTTAAGTGGTAAGCTGCTCTGCCTCATGCCGCTACCTGCATCTGAGGTAGTGTAATCCAGTAAACCTCATCCG